>NZ_JADPKQ010000334.1:0-106404 GCF_023074015.1 Bradyrhizobium sp. 142 | reverse complement strand
GCCCCGAGACCCGCATAATCCACCGAACCGCCGTATACGGACCCGTACGTACGGTGGTGTGGGAGGGGCGACGCCGCGAGGCGTCCCCCTATCCCGATTGCGGCGGGCAACGTGCCGGCGCCCGTGGGCCTCAAACCACCTTCGCCGCTCTGAGCTCCGCGATCTCGTCCGCGGCGAAGCCGAATTCCTTCAGCACCTCGTCCGTCTGCTCGCCGAATTCCGGCGGCCGCGCCACCATCCTGCTCGGCGTGCGCGACAGCGTGACGGGCTGGCCGATCAGGCGGATGTCGCGGTTCTCCTCGTTCGGCACGTCTTGTGCGATGCCGAGATGCTTGACCTGCGCATCGTCGAACATCTGATCGATGGCGTAGATCGGCCCGCAGGGCACGCCGGCCTCGTTGAGCTCCCTGACCCAGGTCTCGGTCGACTTCGTCACCGTGCGCTTCTCGATTTCGGCATTGAGCGCGTCGCGGTTCTTGGAGCGTGCGGGTGCAGTCGCATAGTCGGGATGGCCAAAGAGCTCCGGCGCGCCGACCGCCTGCGCGCAGCGCTCCCAGATCCGCCCGCCGGTCGTTGCGATGTTGATGTAGCCGTCAGACGTCTTGAACACCCCGGTCGGGATGCTGGTGGGGTGGTTGTTGCCGGCCTGCTTGGCGACCTCCTTCTCCATCAGCCAGCGCGCGGCCTGGAAGTCGAGCATGAAGATCTGCGCCTGCAACAGCGAGGTCTGCACCCACTGGCCCTTGCCCGAGACCTCGCGCTCCAGCAGCGCGGTGAGGATGCCCATGGCGCAGAACAGGCCGGCGGTGAGGTCGGCGACGGGAATGCCGACCCGCATCGGGCCTTGGCCCGGCGCGCCGGTGATCGACATCAGCCCGCCCATGCCCTGGGCGATCTGATCGAAGCCGGGCCGCTTGTGATAGGGACCATCCTGGCCGAAGCCGGATATGCTGCCATAGACGATGCGCGGATTGATCTTGGCGAGGCTGTCATAGTCGATGCCAAGCTTCTTCTTCACGTCGGGCCGGAAATTCTCGACCACGACGTCGGCCTTGGCGGCGAGGCGCTTGAACACGGCGAGCCCGCGCTCGTCCTTCAGGTTCAGCGTCATGGCCCGCTTGTTGCGATGCAGATTCTGGAAGTCGGAACCGCGACGCGGCCCACCCGGCTGCTCGCCGCCGGCATCCTCGGTCAGTGCGTCGATCTTGACGACATTCGCCCCCCAGTCCGCCAGTTGTCGCACGCAGGTGGGGCCGGAGCGGACCCGGGTCAGATCGAGTACGTTGAAGCGCGACAGGGCTTCCGAGGCATGCGGAAAGGGCATCTTGAAAGGCTCCGGGACAGATTGCGGGCCTACCTTAGTGCCGAAAGATCGCGCGACAAGCCGGCCCGACGCCCATCCCGCCTGCCGAAATGCCATGCCTGATGCGGTGCCTGCGAGATCAGCGCGACAGGCGCTTCAACTCGGCACGCGCCTGCTCGGCCAGGGGATCATCGCCGTGGCGCGCGATGAAGAGCTCAAGGGCCTGCCGCGTTCCCTTCCGGCGGGCGGCTTCGTATTCCTCTGCCACCGCAGCGGCAGGATCGCGGGCCATCGGCATGGAGGGCGCGCGCGCCGCCTTGCCGCTGTCGTCGGCCTTGGCCTTCTCCACCATGACAGACAGTTCTCCGAAGGGTTGATGGGGCAGTCCGGCGAGTGCGATCAGGACGCCAAACAGACCGACCGGGAGTGAACGTCGTTTCATGAAACCCTGCAATTACGGGTGTTCCGGGAACGAAACCCTTATTCGCGTCCCGTGTGACTACGGGATTAATGGGCTAACAGCGCGTTATGCCTAGAGGTCCGATGGTCTCGCCCCATTTAAACCAAACGTTCAGCTCTCTACAATCATCTGTTAACGCCTCGAATAGGACGGGGCTCACTGATTCGGAGTTCCCCTTGGCTACCGCTGTCACGGTCACGAAGACCAACAACGCCGACATCGACGGCCTGCTTTCGGGCTACAAATGGTCGGGCACGATCACCTACAGTTTCCCGGATTCGCCGAGCGACTACGCCAACCCATACTCCGGCGGCAGCAGTGAGCCAACCACATCGGGCTTTGCCTCGGCGCCGACCCAGATGCAGGCGGCGATCAACTACGCGATCGGTTTGATCGACGGTTACACCAACGCCAACATCCAGTACGCCGGCACGAACGGCGGCGACATCATGATCGCTCAGTCGCCGGCGGCCAACCCGACCTCCTACGCCTACTATCCCAGCAACTATGCGTCCGGCGGCGACATCTGGTTCGGGACTCAATACAATTACTCCCTGGCCAAGCTCGGCAACTACTACTTCACCACCGCGCTGCACGAGCTCGGCCATGCCGTCGGCCTCAAGCACAGCCAGGAAGCCGGTGGTCCGGCCAACGTCGCAGTTCCGACGGCGCACGACGACAGCGAATACACCGTCATGAGCTATCGCAGCTATGTCAGCGCTTCGATCACGAGCGGCTACACCAACGAAGCGTACGGGTATCCGCAGACCTACATGGCCAACGACATTCTCGCGCTGCAGACAATGTACGGCGCAAACTTCACGACCCAGAGCAGCAACACCACCTATACCTGGAATCCGACCACTGGGCAGGAGTTCATCAACGGTGTCGGGCAGCTCGCGCCGGGCGGCGGGGTTGGCGGCTCGGCCAACCGCATCTACGAAACCATCTGGGACGGCGGCGGCGTCGATACCTATGATCTGTCGAACTACACGACGAACCTGAGCATCAACCTCAACCCCGGTGCATCATCGGTGTTCTCCAGCACGCAGCTGGCCTATCTCGGCGACGGCCATTATGCGTCCGGCAACGTCTACAACGCCTATCTCTACAACGGCGATGCGCGCTCCTATATCGATAACGCCATCGGCGGATCCGGCAACGATACGATCGTCGGAAATGGCATCGCGAACGTGCTGAAGGGCGGTCGTGGCACCGATACGCTGACCGGCGGGGGCGGCGCCGATACTTTTGTATTTGCGTTCGGCGATAGCCCAGCCGCGAATGGACAACATGATCGTATTACCGACTTTGCATCGAGGGCAGATAAAATCGACCTGAGCGGGATCGATGCTATCAGCAGCACGTCCGGTTACGATCTTTTCCATTTCATCGGTCGTTTGGCTTTTGATGGCTCTGCGGGTGAACTCAATTACAGCTACAACAGCTCGCTTGGCATCACCACGCTGCAGGGCGACACCAACGGCGATCGTGTCGCCGACTTTGCGATCGATCTCACGGGCAACATTGCGATAGGTGTTTCCGATTTGATCGGCGTTGCGGTTGTCCCCGCCGTCGTCGAGTCGTTTGGCGCGACGAGTCTGACACAGCTCGGGAGTAACTTTTACTTATATGCGAATGGTACTTCGTCGGGCCCCTCGCTTAAGAGCTCCGGAGTAAACTTTGTGGCAGGTCAATTCGGCAACTGGTTGCCGATCAGCGCGGAGCAGACGGTGAGCGGATACGAGGTCGCCTGGAAGGTCACCGGTTCGGACCTGTATTCGATCTGGACCACCGACAGCAGCGGCAACTTCATCTCGTCGACGGCGGCCTTGTCGAGCACCGATTACGTGCTGCAATCGGCGGAGCCGAGCTTTTACCAGGACCTGAACGGTGACGGACATATCGGCCTGACCACGACAGTCATCGAAGCGAATGGATCAACTCATCTAACCGAAGCCGGCAACCATTTCTTCCTATACGATAACTCTGGGGTGGGACCGTCGCTTAAAACCTCTGGGGCGGATTTTGTCGCGGGTCAATTCGGCAATTGGTTGCCGATCAGCGCGGAGCAGACGGTGAGCGGATACGAGGTCGCCTGGAAGGTCACCGGTTCGGACCTGTATTCGATCTGGACCACCGACAGCAGCGGCAACTTCATCTCGTCGACGGCGGCCTTGTCGGGCGCCGACTCCGTGCTGCAATCGGCGGAGCCGAGCTTTTACCAGGACCTGAACGGCGAAGGACATGTCGGCCTGACCACCACTGTGATCGCAAGTTCGAACGTGAACGATGCGACGGTCAACAATGATTACGTCGGCGATGAGAACAGCAAATTGATGATCGGCACTGCCGGGCGCGATACATTCACGTTCAACCCGAGCTTTGGCCAAAGCACTATCGCCAACTTTCAACCGGGCGTGGATGTTATTCAATTTTACCATACGATATTCGCAGACGTCGCCTCCATTGTTTCGCATATGGCAGACGACGAGCATGGAAACGCTGTCATTACAGCCGATGTCAGCGACATCGTAACGGTTCAAAATATGACGGCGGCTACTCTAGAGCAACATCTGAACGATTTTCATGTCCTTTGATTGACGTCTGAAAAGGTCCTCGCAGTCGCTATAACGCGTCCTGGTACAATATCCGGGCATCAGGCGAAATAATTTCCTCGCTATTTGAAAATCAGGATAGGCCGTGTGCAGTTCCAGTGCGCACATAATGGTGGCGCGAGAGGATCAATTAGGAACGATCTCAATTGCTGTCAGCAGACCCTATGGTCGTCATTCTGCTCGCAACTAAAAACGGGGCCGCCTTTCTTGAGGAGCAACTCGACTCTTATCGGACACAGACCTGTCGCAATTGGGAATTGCTGGTGTCCGACGACGCCTCAAGGGACGACACGATCAATATCATAGAACGGTTTGCAAGGGAGGTTCCTTAGCGGGTGGTTGTACGGCTAGGCCGCTGATCGGTTTCCGGCAGAACTTCGTGTCATTGGTCCGATCTGACGATGTCGATGGTGAGCTGTTCGCCTACAGCGATCAGGACCACGTCTGGTTTACCGAGAAGCTGGCAAAAGCCGTGAGCTGGTTTAGGACACGTTCAACCGATCAGCCGGCTCTGTTTACCCGAACCGAGTTGATGGACGAGGGCGGTACCGATTGGCTACTCACCGCTGTTCGTGCGCGCGCCAACCTTCCAGAATGCGCTGGTGCAAAACATCGGGAGGATACCATGGTGTTCAATCGGTCGCCGCGGCTGGTGCTTCGGGCCACGCCGGCCGACGTTTCAGCAGTGTCGCACGATTGGTGGACCTATCAGGTCGTGACGGGGAGCGAGGGCGCCGCGCATTACGATCGCCGGCCTTCTGTAGAAGCAACAAGGGTTCAATCTTCTTGGCGCGAATATTGGTCTGCGGGCGCGCAAGCGGGACAGGCTTGCGAGGCGCGCGGAAAGGGCATTCGGAAGGCTCCTGAAATAGGCAGGCCAGTCTGTGTGGAGTTACCTTTCGCGCAATTTACATAAATTGTCATGCCATGTACTTTGTCATCGTGCGGATATCGTGACCGACTGATTTTGCCGCACAGTATACCGAGCGAGACTGGGAGGACGGTCGAGTACCAGGTTCTGGCGCCTGACAAAGCCGTAGATCCGACGGCGAGAAACGATTGGCGAGAAGCCGATAGACAGATATAGGACATCCTAATCGCGCTATTCGAGGAAGGCGACGCGCGCGGCCGCAGTGAGTTGAGCGAGATGCAGAGTTTCGTTGTGGGAGCCACCGGCGTTGTCGGAGGCTATATTGTCGAGCATCTGGTTAGGTCCGGTGAAACGCCGCTGGCGCTGTCCCGGGGGCGGCACCGCAATTGCGGAGTAGAGTGGCTCCAGGGTGATCTCGCCGCGCCCGAGACCTGGAACCCACCTCCCTTCAAGACCTTGTATTGCACGGCGGAGGTTGGCCTGTTGGCCGATGCGCTGCCACGCATCTGTACAACGTCTTTGAAGCGCGTAGTCGCCTTCACCTCCACTAGCATCGTCACCAAGATCGACTCCGAGGTCGCATCAGAGCGCGAACTGCTGCAGCGCCTTGCGGAGGGGGAGAGGCGGCTGATCGCCACTTGCGAGCGCTACAATGTCGGTTGGACGATTCTCCGCCCGACCATCATCTATGCGGAGGGCCGCGACGGCAACATTTCGCGATTGGCGCGGCTCTGTCGACGGTTCGGGGTGCTGCCTTTGATGGGCAACGGCGCCGGGTTGCGGCAGCCCGTACACGCGGAGGACCTGGCGATCGGCGCCATTGCTGCGGCAGCAAGCGATGCGGCAGTCGGCAAGACCTACGCGCTGCCGGGCGGTGAGACGATCAGCTATCGTGAGATGGTCGGTCGGATTTTCGACGCGCTCGGTAAGCCACGCCGGATCATATCCGCGCCGCCGTTAATCTGGCGGGTGGCGTTTGCCCTAGCAAAGCCATTCCTTCCGGATGCAAATGCCGCGATGGGCGCGCGGATGGCAAACGACATGGTGTTCGATCCCGCGCCGGCGATCCGCGATTTTGGCTGGAATCCGCGGGGGTTTCATCCGCGATTTGAAGAGTAGGACAGATAGTCTAAGAGAACCCTATTATTTCCAGCGCGGCCGCGAGATGGCTGCGTGAGGCTCAAGCAGGAACCATCCCAATTGCCGTCGACAAGCCCTAAAGTTGTCATTCTGCTCGCGACCAGAGACGGCGCCGAATTTCTCCGGGAACAGCTCGAGTCTTATCGAGCTCAGACCTATTCGAATTGGGAGCTGCTAGTTTCTGATGACGGTTCGACGGACAGTACCGTCGAGATCGTCTATGAGTTCGCTCGATGCGTCTCGCAGCGAGTGATTGTTCGCCAGGGACCGCAACAGGGGTTCTGGCAGAACTTCGTTTCGCTGGTTCGCAGTGATGCACTCGATGGCGACCTGTTCGCCTATAGTG
The DNA here is from genome assembly GCF_023074015.1 of Bradyrhizobium sp. 142. Lineage (NCBI taxonomy): Bacteria > Pseudomonadati > Pseudomonadota > Alphaproteobacteria > Hyphomicrobiales > Nitrobacteraceae > Bradyrhizobium > Bradyrhizobium sp. 142. The sequence continues at coordinate 99,666 of NZ_JADPKQ010000334.1, read as the reverse complement.
ATCAGGATGACATCTGGTTTCCGGAGAAACTTGCGAAAGCCGTGAGCTGGTTCGAAGCGCTTCCGAGCGATCATCCGGCTCTGTATTTTACCCGGACCGAGTTGATCGAGGAGGGCGGCGCGCCGATTGGCTTCTCACCTCTCTTCTTGCGCGAGCCAACATTTCAGAACGCCCTGGTACAGAACATCGGCGGCGGCAATACGATGGTGTTCAATCGCGCGGCCCGGTTGGCGCTGCGCACCACGCCAGCTGACGTTGCCCTGGTATCGCACGATTGGTGGACGTATCAGGTCGTGACCGGGATCGGCGGCATTGCGCATTACGATCCCTGGCCCAGCCTACGATACAGACAACATGTGGAAAATCTTGTCGGAGCGAATGTCGGTCTGCGGGCTCGGCTTGTTCGATCGTTCGCATTCGTCGGCGGCCGCTTCGCAATGTGGAATGATGTCAACCTGAACATGCTAGGCAGCATGCGAGAGCTGCTAACGCCGCAGAACGCACTCGTCCTCGCCCGGTACACCCAAGCGCGGTTGGTCGGATGGCCCAAGCGGCTACGGCTCCTTTGGAAATCCGGAGTGTACCGGCAAAGCCTCCTCGAGAATCTCGCGCTTTTCGTTGGGGCGCTGTTTGGCCGGCTGTGAGGCCGGTTCATGCCATCTCGACGCGGACTCTTTGCGTCTCTGCGTACATTTCGAGGATCTCCTCGAGGGGGCCTGCTGCTCTGATAACGCCCTGATCCATCCAAAGCGCCTTGTTGCAGAACTGGCGGCAGGTTTCGGCACTATGCGAAGCGAGCACCAGGATGCTTGCCTTCGCGACGAAATTGTCAATGCGATGCTTGGCCTTGATGATGAATCTGTCGTCGCCAGCCATGATCCACTCGTCCATCAACAGGATTTCGGGGGCAAAGCTGGTCGCCACTGCAAAGGTCAATCGCGTCATCATGCCGGAGGAATAGGTGCGCACCGGGATCTCCAGATATTCGCCAAGCTCTGTGAAATCGGAGATATCCTGCATTTTTCTGGCGATATCGTCAGGCGTCATGCCGAGGATCAGGCCGCGCATTCGGACATTCTCATAGCCGCTGAGGTCGGGGTCGATGCCAAGACCGATGTCGAGCATCGGAGAGATTGTCCCACGAGTGCGGACTGTGCCGACGACCGGCTCATAGATGCCGGCCATCACGCGCAGCAAGGTAGTTTTGCCGGCACCGTTTGATCCGATCAGCGCGACCCTGTCGCCGGCGGTAATATGTGTCGAGACGTTTCGCAGCGCTTCGACCACGATACGGTGGTTCGCGTCGGTCGCCAGATGGCCACCGGAGCTACGGAACAGCAGACTCTTCTTCAACGACCGCGACCCGCCATGATAGATGGGAAACGACACGCTGACATTTTCCAACGTCAGTTCTGACTGAATGTTGTCTGTAGCCATCGTCTTCAGATCCAATAGGCGATACGCGAGCGAAAGCGCGTGAAGACCAGCCCGGCAAATCCGAGATTGACAGCCGTGATCAACAACACGGCAAGGTAGTTCTTGAGATCAGGAGCATTTCCCAACAAGGGCGTCCGCACGATCTCGATCAGATGGAAAAATGGATTGATGTCGGCGATGTAAGCCCGGCGATGAAGCAATTCCGGTTTCCACATGATGGGCGTAACAAAGAATACCAATTGCACGATGGAGTTGATGAGCGGTGGAATGTCCCGGAAGCGCGCGGACAGAATGCCGATATAGACTGTTGCCAGCGCACCGTTCAATACCACGAGGATCAGTCCGGGAATCGCCAGTAAGGCGATTGCGCCAGGCCAGATCCCAAAATAGATCACAATCCCAAAATATATGACGAAGTTATGGGCGAAGATAATGATCTTGCTCCAACTCGACCGATAGACATAGATCGAGTAGGGCAGCCGCACCTGCTTGATATAGGACTCGGCCACTGTGAAGATCATGCCGCCTTCGCTGAGGAAGTTCGCAAGAAGATTCCAGACCAGCAGACCGGTGCAGAGAAAAGGTAAGAAACTGCGAATCGGAGTGTTGAATAATTCTGCGTAGAGAAATCCCAACGCAACCACCATGATTGCCATGCTGGCAGTGAGCCAGAACGGTCCCAGCACTGAGCGGCGATAGCGCTGAAGGATGTCGTTCCATCCCATCCGGCCCCACAGACGCCATGCGGCGAAACCATCCCGAAGGTCGGCAAGTGCCATCGCGGTGGATCTTTGTCCTTCGCCCCAAGTGACAATCCCCGGCGGATGCCCTTCCCCCGGCGGATGCCCTTCGCTGCTTCGTGTTTTGATAGAGGCTAACATCAATCGATTTCAACTTTGCGGTGGCGTAGCTCGGATCTTGTCGCGGAAAACCGAGCATATTATAATACCATCAGACTTCTGATTCTTGCCATCCCCCAACTGGCATCAGAACTAAGACTTCGTCCGGTCAAGCAGGCCCGACGGATGGGCAACCCCGATCCTGTTGGCGTGCCTTGAGGTTCCAGAGATGATGCTTTAAGCCATAGAACGTCACATGCGTCCAGCGCGATGGTGCTTGAACAATTGTCGATCGTGGGCGGGTCATTGTGAGGAGCGTCTGCAATGGGGAAGGGGATTCAACGAGGCGTTGCGTCCAGAAAAGCTGGCGCAAGTTAAAATTTCAATTTGGCGGAACCAACGTCCGAAAATGGCTATCAAGATTGAACGCGTAGACATTCCGGACGTTCTGCTGCTGACCCCAGCGAAACATAGCGACCCTCGAGGATTTTTCTCGGAGACGTTTCGTGCGGACGTGCTTGTTGCGAGGGGCGTTGCAGCGGCGTTCGTGCAGGACAATCACGTGTCGTCGACACAAAGGGGCGTTCTGCGCGGATTGCATTACCAGCTTCCGCCGCACCCGCAAGGTAAGCTGGTGAGGTGCTCGCGTGGAGCAATTCTAGACGTCGGTGTTGACATCAGGGCGGGCTCGCCGACCTTCGGCCGCCACATCGCCGCCGAGCTGTCGGCGGCGAATTGGCGTCAATTGTGGCTGCCGCCCGGCTTCGCTCATGGCTACGTTACACTGACCGACGATTGCGAGGTCATCTACAAGGTGACCGATTACTACGCGCCGGACTGCGATCGCGGTATTGCCTGGGACGATCCTGACTTAGGCATCGATTGGCGGATTTCGGCGGCTGGTGTCATCTTATCAGACAAGGATCGCAAGCAGCCGCGCCTGAGAGATGTCTCTCCGGCCTTTCAATTCGGCGGTTGAGGAGTTGGCGCATTGCGTGTGATTGTGACTGGAGGAGCCGGTTTTATCGGATCGGCGTTATGTCGACATTTCATCGCCGATCTCGGCTATGACGTCGTCGTGGTTGATAAATTGACGTATGCCGGCAACACGGCGTCGCTGGCGCTGGTTGCGTCTAGTCCGCATTATGCGTTTGAAAAGCACGATATTTGCGATGGCGCAGCTATGGCTGCGATTTTCGAGAAATACCAGCCGGACGCGATAGTTCATCTGGCGGCCGAGAGCCACGTCGATCGTTCGATCGCCGGCTCCGATCTGTTCTTGAGAACCAATGTCGTCGGTACATTCACGCTGCTCGAGACCGCTCGCCGTTACCTCGCGTCGGCCAGGAAAAATGCGGACGATTTCCGTTTCGTGCACGTCTCGACGGACGAGGTTTACGGGTCGCTCGGAGAGGACGGGCTGTTCACAGAAACCACGGCCTACGATCCCAGTTCTCCCTATTCGGCCACCAAAGCTGCTTCCGACCATCTGGCGAAGGCCTGGCACCGAACCTATGACGTGCCTGTCATCGTCTCCAATTGTTCCAACAATTACGGGCCCTATCATTTTCCCGAAAAGCTGATTCCGCTGGTTATCCTCAACGCACTGGATCGCAAGCCGCTTCCGGTCTATGGCGACGGCTCCAACGTCCGCGATTGGCTGTTTGTCGACGACCACGCCCGGGCGCTTGGCATCATTCTCGCAACAGGCCGACCCGGCGAAACCTACAATATCGGCGGACGCAATGAGCGGACCAACATCGAAGTGGTCCGGCAGATCTGTTCGTGGATGGATCGCCTGCGCCCGAACGGCGCCTCGCATCACGAGCTGATTTCGTTCGTTGCCGATCGCCCGGGGCACGATCAGCGTTACGCGATTGATGCCAGCAAGCTCGAAACCGATCTGGGATGGCGAGCGCGGGAAACGTTCGAAACCGGGATCGAAAAAACAGTGCAGTGGTATCTCGCGCGCGAAGATTGGTGGCAACCGTTGCGGAATAAGGTCTATGGCGGCGAACGTCTCGGTCTGGTGGGGGCGTGAATCCACAGATGCGGATCTATGTGATTGGCGGCGAGGGCCAGGTCGCGCGGTCGCTCCGGGAGGCTGCGGCCGCCGACAAGGAGATTGAGTTCGGCTTTGGCCGACGACCGGACGTCGATCTGCTGAACGCAGTCTCGATCGAGCGAGCCATTGCCGCATTCCGTCCCGACGTGGTGGTCAATCCCGCGGCCTACACGGCGGTGGATACAGCTGAGTCGGAACCCGATCTCGCATTTGCGCTCAATCGCGATGGCGCAGGCCTTGTAGCGGTGGCGGCCGCGGATCAAGGCATTCCGGTCATCCATCTGTCGACCGACTACGTCTTTGACGGGATGAAGACCGGCGCCTATGTCGAGAGCGATCCGGTCAACCCGCAAAGCGTCTATGGCCGCTCCAAGTTGGCGGGCGAGCTAGCTGTCGCCGCGGCGAACCCAAGGCACGTTATCTTGCGTACGTCATGGGTCTACGCGCCGTTTGGAGGTAATTTCGTGCGCACGATTCTTCGCCTTGCATCGGAACGCGACCGGCTGCGGGTAGTGAACGATCAGGTAGGTTGCCCCACATATGCGCTGGATATCGCCGACGCGATCCGCGCCATCGCCGGGCGGGTGGCGGGGGGCTGGCAGCCGCATTATGCGGGTGTCACGCATCTTGCCGGGCCCGACCCGATGACTTGGTACGCCTTCGCGAAACAGATCACCGATCTCGCCGCGTCCCGCGGCGGGCGGTCCGTATTGCTTGACCCGATCTCGACTTCCGATTATCCGACAGCTGCCGTCCGACCAGCGAATTCGCAGCTTTCGAGCGCGAAACTGGCGGCGGTGTTCGATGTGGGGCTGCCTCCGCTGAAGCAGTCTCTGACGGATTGCCTTGATCGTCTTCTTGGGACTTGAACGGGAGATCTGCTTTGAAAGGCATTATTCTTGCTGGCGGAAGCGGGACGCGCCTCTATCCGATGACGCTCGTGACCTCCAAGCAGTTGCTGCCCGTCTACGACAAGCCGATGGTCTATTATCCGCTGACCACGCTGATGTTGGCCGGCATCCGCGACATCCTGATCATTTCGACGCCGCAGGACTTGCCGTTGTTCGAGGCGTTGTTGGGAGACGGCAATCAGTGGGGGCTATCGCTGTCTTACGCGGTGCAGCCCAAACCTGAAGGTCTGGCGCAGGCGTTCGTGATCGGCGCCGATTTCATTGGCGGCGACGCCTCGGCGCTCATTCTCGGCGACAACATCTTCTTTGGCCATGGCCTCCCGAATTTGCTCGCCAGCGCCACGTCGCGGACCACCGGCGCAACGGTGTTTGCCTATCACGTCGCCGATCCGGAACGATATGGAGTGGTCGCGTTCGACAAGCAGGGCAATGCGACCTCGATCGAGGAAAAGCCACTACAGCCGAAGTCGAACTTCGCCGTTACCGGACTCTATTTCTATGATAACCGAGTTGTCGATATTGCGGCCAACATCAAGCCGTCAGCACGCGGCGAACTCGAAATTACCGATGTGAACCGGGCCTATCTTGAGCGCGGAGAGCTTGCGGTTGAGCTGATGGGACGCGGCTTCGCCTGGCTGGACACCGGTACGCCGGACAGCCTGTTGGAAGCCGCCGACTTTGTCGCCACGCTCGAGCGGCGACAGGGATTTCGGATCGCCTGTCCCGAAGAGGTGGCTTTCGGCCAAGGATACATCGATCGCGATCAGTTGGCACGCCTGGGCGCGGCGCTGGGAAAGAGCGCCTATGCGCGCTACATCAGCGACCTCGCTGAAGCCCTGTGAGCCCCGTCTTTCCGATCATCGCCGCAGGTCTTCTAGTGCTTCGGTGATCCAGCAACAAGGACAACAACGTCGTGCCAGGCCAGGCTTCAACCTTCACCAGCGATCTCGCTGTTGTTTATCTGGCACGCCATGCCGAAGGAAAAGGACCGGTCACGAATTTCATTGAATCCTTCGAGCGTCATCTACCCGGGATTGCGCATGATTGCGTGGTGGTCCGAAAAGGCTTCCCGCCGGGGGAATCCACGCTCGACAAAGTCCTGAAGCGTGCATTCCCTCATTTCATTTCAGTGTCGGATGACGGCTTCGACATCAACGCCTATGCCAAGGCTGCTGCGCAGCTTCCGCACACGCGTGTGGTCTTCCTCAACACGTTCTCGGAAATCACGTCTGACAACTGGCTTCGCAAACTGCATTCGGCGTTTGCCGATCCGGCGGTCGGAATCGCTGGGGCCACCGGTTCCTATGAAAGCCTTCTCAGCAGCATGAAGCACGTCCAAAAGGGATGGTGGCTGTTTCAGAATGAGGGGATTCCAAAACCGGCCGGCCTCCGACGGTTGTTCCGAGCAATCCGGACGCGGTTGCCGAAGCGGCTGGCGACTAGAGTGGTGGCCACTGCGATTTCCTATTTCGCCGTGCGCTCGTCACGCCACGACTGCACACTGGACGACAAGTTTGAAGCGTATTGGGCCAACGAGATCGGGCCCGGCGGCGCGCTGGCGCGCTTGGACGACATGGCGCCTTTTCCGAACCCGCACATCAGAACGAATGCCTTCATGATCGAACGACAGGTCTTTCTCGATGTGCTGCCGGATTCGATCGAAACCAAGAACGATTCATACCTTTTCGAGAGCGGGCCGGACGGGCTGACGCAGCGAATTCTTCAGCGCGGCCTAAAAATCGTGGTGGTGGGTGCGGATGGACGCGTTTACGGGATGGAAGAATGGGCCGAAAGCGGCACATTTCGCCTTGGAGGCCAGCGCAATCTTCTCGTCAAGGACAACCAGACTCGGGCGTTCCAAAACATGAATGCGGCCGGGCAGCGTGCTTTCACGAGGATGACCTGGGGCGACGACCAAGATACCATCTCCCGGTAGGTCATGAGCGGGGCAAATGCGCCGGAATCCGATCGCCGCGGGAGGGGTGAGGGGGAGGGGGAGAATTGCCAACTGCGGAGCGCGGTTAGATTGTGCTGCGTGGCATAGGTTGGTACATAGGCCAGCGAAGGGTGGGGCCTCGCGCGGGGATGAGAACGGGGCACTTCCAACGGTTGAACCGAGATTCACAGTTCCTGGTGAAGAAGAATGCGCGTTGTCGAGAAAATTTGCCGTGTCCGATTGCTGTCGGATCCCCCCGGTTTTTCCGTCCAGCATGTGACTGCGGTAGGATCGGCGTGCGTGGGTGGCATCTCAGGAAACGGGTGGCCTGAAAGGGCATCGCGGCTCTCTAGCTGCTGGTCAGATTTGCTTACCGAAGAAGCAGGGGCTCTGCGAGCTGAAGCTGCAGCGGTTCTTGGTTGATGCAGGAGTTTTCGATTTCTCCGCTGAAAATGCTGGTGGACTTGTGGTGCAACCGCGGCCTGATACGCGCTCTGGTGCACCGGGAAGTGGTCGGACGCTATCGCGGATCTGTGCTCGGACTGTTCTGGTCATTCTTCAATCCGATTCTGATGCTAATCATCTACACACTAGTCTTCAGCGTGGTTTTCAAGATGCGCTGGAATGTCGGGAGTGACTCGAAGACTGAGTTTGCGATGGTGCTGTTTCCCGGCCTGATCGTATTCACGCTTTTCTCGGAATGCTTGAACCGCGCGCCCAGCCTGATCCTGAGCAACGTGAACTACGTCAAGAAGGTGGTTTTTCCGCTAGAGATACTTCCTTCCGTTGCGCTGGGTTCGGCGATCTTTCATGGCGCGGTGAGCATGTGCGTGTGGTTTATTGCGTATCTGTTCTTGTTTGGAATGCCGCACCTCACCGTCGTGCTGATCCCCCTGGTTTTGCTGCCGCTGCTGCTTTTCATTCTGGGGGTGAGCTGGTTCCTGGCCTCACTCGGCGTCTATTTGCGCGACGTCGCGCAGTTCATGGGCATGATCACCACGATCCTGATGTTCCTATCGCCGATCTTCTATCCGGTGAATGCATTTCCGGAGAAATATCGCAGCCTGCTGTTCCTCAATCCGATCACGCCCGCGATCGAGCAGGCGCGGGATGTGTTGTTCTGGGGGAAGGTGCCGGACCCGTCGATGTACCTGATCTATCTTTTAGGCGGCGCCTTGGTCGCGTGGTGTGGTTTTGTCTGGTTTCAGAAGACCCGCCGGGGGTTCGCCGATGTCCTCTAGGGAAACTGCAATTAAGGTACAGAGCCTCAGCAAGTGCTACCAGATCTACAACAAGCCGCACGATCGTTTAAAGCAGTCCTTGTTTCCGCGACTCGGAGCGCTGATCGGCAAGACGCCGCAGCAGTATTTTCGGGAGTTCTGGGCGCTCAGAGACGTTTCCTTTGAGGTAAAGAAGGGCGAAACCGTTGGCATTATCGGGCGCAACGGGAGTGGAAAATCGACCCTATTGCAGATGATCTGCGGAACCCTCAATCCGAGCGGTGGCGCGATCAAGGTTAATGGTCGCGTGGCAGCGCTGCTGGAACTCGGGGCTGGCTTCAATCCGGAATTCACTGGCCGCGAGAATGTCTACATGGCGGCCACCCTCTACGGGCTGACCCATGCGCAGATCGGCAGCCGTTTCGAGCTTATCGCTGCGTTCGCCGATATTGGCGAGTTCATCGAACAGCCGGTGAAGACCTATTCGAGCGGCATGTATGTCCGGCTGGCATTTGCGGTGATTGCGCATGTCGACGCCGATGTTCTGGTGGTCGACGAAGCGCTCGCGGTCGGGGATGCGGTGTTCACCCAAAAATGCATGCGCTTCATCCGAGAGTTTCAAAAGCACGGCACCTTGCTGTTTGTCAGCCACGATACCGCTGCCGTGCAGAACCTGTGCGAATCCGCGATCTGGCTGTCCCACGGCCAGATCCGGATGACCGGCACGTCGAGAGAGGTTTCTGAAAGCTACCTCCAATTCACGCTTCAGGAAGTCTACGGCGAAGAAGCCAAGTTGATCTCGGTCGCGTCGGACCAGGCCGCCGGGCCGGCGCCTGAAACATCGCCAATGGATTCGCACGCGGCGCCGGCTGTGGATTACGGCGCCGTGGCCAGCGTACGCGACAATACCGCTGTCGCCACCGGCTGGAAGACAGGCCATGCCGAAATCCAATCCGTTTCCTTGACGAAATTGTCAGCCGGTCCGGAGGGGATTTACGAAGGTGGCGAGCGCGTTCGCATGACCGTCCGCGCCAAGGCACATGGTCCACTCGGCAAGCCGATCCTGGGATTTCTGATTCGCGATCGGTTGGGGCAGGATCTGTTCGGAGAGAATACGCTTCCGTTCACCGATCGCATGCCGGTTCGCATCGAGCCGGGCATGACATTCGAAGGCGTGTTCGAGTTCCGTCTGCCGATGCTTCCGAACGGGCAATATGCGGTCATGGCGTCGGTCGCAAACGGCGATCGCTACGACAACATTCAGCATCATTGGATGCATGACGCGCTGATCGTCAACGTCGCTTCAAGCAAGATTCGTTACGGGCTCGTTGGCATTCCATTCGAGCGGGTAGAGTTGCAGGTTACGAATGACTAAACGAACGCTTCACGAACTCTACGCCAGCCACTCAGGAAAGACATCCGACAAGTGGTCGCTCTATCTCGATGAATATGATCGTTTGTTCTCGTCGATGAGGGATCGTCCGGTCCGGCTGCTCGAGATCGGTGTCCAGAACGGCGGTTCGCTCGACATCTGGTCGCAATTCTTTCCGAAGGCGCAGGCGATCGTCGGCTGTGACATCAATCCGGATTGCGAGCGCCTGACGTATGATGATCCGCGCATCGGCGTCATTGTCGGCAATGCAAATGATCCGCAGACCCAGGGGCTGATACTGCAGCGGTCCGGACAGTTCGACATCGTGATCGATGACGGGTCCCATCTGTCCGGCGACATTGTCAAGACTTTCGCGCTGTATTTTCCGCATCTTGCGGAGGGTGGAATCTTCATTGCCGAGGATCTGCATTGCAGCTACTGGGACAAGTTCGAGGGTGGACTCTACTATCCGTATTCCTCTATCACGTTTTTCAAGCGCCTTGCGGATGTCGTCAACCATGAGCATTGGGGGATGCCCAAGGCTCGCGGCGAAATTCTGCGCGGCATCTTCGGTAAATACGGTTGCGAGCTGCCCGAAGAAAGTCTGGCGTTGGTTCATTCGGTCGAATTCATCAATTCGATGTGCGTGGTGAGAAAATCGCCCGCCGCAAAGAACGGCCTCGGTCAGCGCGTTGTTTGCGGCACCTTGGAGTTGGTGGTTCCGGCCAACAAGGAATGGAGCGGCACTCCGTACCAACTGGATCCGATCTTCGACGAAAGCAAGAACATCTGGACCAATCGATCTGCGCCGCCCGACGAGACGTTCCCTGACTTAGAGCGAGACCTTGCTGCGTCAGCCGAGATCATTTTGGATCTGAAGCAGAGAAGCGAACAGCTAAATAGCGAGCTCGGGCAGCTAAGTCGCGAGCTCGATGAAATTCGCAGATCGACCAGTTGGCGAATAACGGCGATCGCGCGGCTTTTGGCAACTCGCATGCGAAGTCTGGCGCCCAACTCGCCCCGGACCGGCCGCCTGCGCCTTCGTAAGCTCGTCTTGCGACACGGTTTTGCTTTTTATCAACAGCACATGAGGCACACCCAGTTCGGCCGCGCTATCGGGCAATATATCCGTGATCGTGGGCTGATCAGTTCAGCCAGGCTGGAGATCGTCGCGTCCGAACCTGTGCACGTCTCGGACGCCGAGGTCCATTCGCAGGTGCCAGGCTACCACCTAAGCCTTCCGCTAAATTTCGAGGTGGCCGACGACCTCGCCGTTCGCCCCTCCGTCAACGTGCTGTTGCCGAGCCTCCGCCTGAAGCACATGTCGGGCGGCCCCAACACCGCGCTGCTGCTCGCGTCCATGCTGGCGGAGCGCGGCGAGCGCTTCCGACTGATCGCCTGCGATGTGCCGCTGGAGGGCGAAGACGCCGCCTTATTCCCTTACATGGAGCGGCTATTGAATCGGCCGGTCGCCAGGGACCGCATTGAGATCGTCGATGGATTCGACCGCACCAGGCCGATCCCGATCGGCATCCGCGATGTATTTTTCGCGACCGCCTGGTGGACCGCCCAGATTGCGAAATACGCCGTTGCCAATACTGCCAATAAGGCTTTCATTTACCTGATTCAGGATTTCGAACCGATTCTTCACGAGGGCTCCACCTTCCAGGCCCGTGCGCTCGAAACCTATGGATTGCCGCATATTCCGGTGATCAATACCCAACTTCTGCTCGACCATTTGGTCCGGGAAGGTGCTGGGCGCTTTGCAGACCCGGCATTTGCGGCCGATGCGCTATGGTTCAGTCCCGCCCTGGATCGCACCCATTATTTTCCCGTCGCCACTCAATCCAAAAAGAAGGTGCTGCTGTTCTACGCTCGCCCCAGCGTCGCCCGCCGCAACCTGTTCGAAATTGGCCTTGTCGCGCTGCGTCGCGCTGTTGCCTCCGGCGCCATCGATAAGGACAATTGGGAGGTCTGGGCGATGGGCGAAAAGATTCCGCCAATTGCGCTCGGCGAAGGCGTTATGCTCAATCCGCTGCCGTGGATGAGCTTCGACGACTATGCCGGACGCGTGCGCACCGCCGATGTCATGCTGTCATTGATGCTGTCGCCGCATCCGAGCTATCCGCCGTTGGAAATGGCTGCGTCCGGCAAGCTGGTCGTCACCAACAGTTTCTCGGTAAAGACGGCGGATCGCATGCGGGCGTTCTCGCCGAACATTATCGTTGCGGAGCCGAATGCCGAAAGCGTCGGGCAGGCTATCGAGAACGCAGCAGGGCGGATCAATTGCGGGCTGCCGAGTTACGATTCCTCCGGCGCGATCGCATTGCCGACGGACTGGGATCAGAGCCTCAACGGAATCGTCACGGAATTGCTTGCGCGCCTGGAAGGGATGCGCGAGCCTGCGCTGGGAACCGCGCAATCGGTGGCGCCGGGCCTGCCGTCGGTGGCGAAGAGCGACTACGAGGCCTACCGCAAGACGAGTCTCGCCCGTCGTCGCCGGGATGGAATGTACCATCAAACGCCCGGCCTGCTTTCCTTTGTAACCACTGTCTACAACACCGATCCTCGGTTCATCGAAGAGCTTGGCAACAGTGTTTTTCTTCAGGACGGGGGAATGCATTTCGAATGGCTGATCCTCGACAACGGCTCCACAGAGGAGGGCACCCGCCGCACCCTTGTGAGGCTCGCACGCCATCCGGGCGTGCGGCTCGAGCGCGTCGAGAGCAATCTCGGTATCATCGGCGGAATGCGGTACTGCCTCGAACGGGCGTCCGGGCGTTATATTCTGCCGCTGGATTCCGACGATCTGATCGAGCCCGATTGCGTCCACGTTCTCACTCGCTTCATCGAGGATAGAAATTATCCAGCGCTGCTCTTTACCGACGAAGACAAGCTGGACGCGGGACGGTTTCATACGCCGTACTTTAAGCCGGACTGGGATCCCGTGCTATTCGTGCACTCGTGTTACATTGCGCATCTTTGCGCCATCGATCGCGAACTGGCAATCCAGCTTGGCTTATACAGCGACAGCTCTGCCGAAGGCTGCCACGATTGGGACAGCTTTATCCGTTTCATGCTCGCCGGCAAAAAGCCGACGCATGTTCCGGAAGTGCTTTACAGTTGGCGCATGCATGCCGCATCGACGTCCGGAAACATCGAATCGAAGTCCTACATCACCGAGTCCCACCGGCGGACGCTGCAGAGATTTCTTGATCGCTCCGGCGCAACGAATATCGAGCTCGTGAACAGCCCGCTATTCCAGTACAATGTGGACTGGTGGTTCCGGCGAGAGCGATCGCATGCGCAATCGATTCAGACGATCCTGATTGGCGCGGCGAATGGTACGGCTGACGCGTTGCCGGACGTTACTGCCTTCGTGCTGGAGCGTGGAAACGTTGCCGATCTCGCCAATGCAGTCGACAGAATCGGCACCGATCTCGTCCATCTGCAATGGCACGGTGTTTTGCCGCTCGATGACGAGTGGCGCTGGGATGCCATGGCGCTGCTTGAATTGTTCGCCGATGCAGTGATGGTTGGCGGCAGGCTGGATGACGGCTCCGCAATCGTGGATGGTCCGCGCGTGTTTGGCTACGGCGATGGCTGTGGTTGTCCGGATCAGGGGCGCGCGCTGACCGATCCTGGCTACGGCGCGCGGATGTGGAAGGCGCATACGGTTTCGGCGGTCTCGACGGCGCATTGCGTAGTCAGGACATCCTTTCTGAAGCAGTGTCTGGGTGAACTGCAGCGCGAAGCCGTCGCGATTGAAATGCTCGGCCCCTGGCTCGGGGCAATGGCGGCGGAGGCAGGTAAGAGGGTGGTCTATTCGCCGTTCATGCGCGCGCGTGTGGAGAGAGCCGACGCGGCGGCTGTTTCCGGGAGCGGGACGAGGCGTTGGTTATCACGCTTCTGGTCACTGATCCCAGACCAGCGAGTGTATTCGCCGAGGCTGGGCCTGGCTGCAGAACTCGCCTACCGGGAAGTCCAACCCGAGGCCAATCGCCAGCATCTGGCGCACCTGCACGCCGGGCTTCTCAGCTACTCCGACTGGCTTGAAATGCATATTGCCGGGCGGCGTTCGCGCTATCGGCTCCCAGCTGAGGCGGTCTCGGTTTCGCTCATTACGACGGTCTATGAAGGCACGAAGATCGACCTACTCGACGCGTTGGCGGCGTCGGTTGTGGCGCAAACTTTAAAGCCAGTGGAGTGGGTCATTGTCGCGCACGGACCGATTGCGCCCGACGCGCTTGCCCACATCGTACGCGAGGGCGCCGATCATTGGCGCGCAACGGTGATCGTTGAGCCGGCGTCGCTCGGCATCATGGGTGCCATGCGTCGCGGACTAGATAAGGCTCAGGGCGACTACATCGTGCCGGTGGATGCGGATGACCTGCTCACCGTGGATGCCGTTCAGATCTTGGCGAGTTCCATCGCGCGATTGGACCAGCCGGACATGATCTATTCCGACGAAGACGCGCTTGTCGAAGGCAAGCCGGTGTCGCCCTATCTCCGTGCTGCGTTCGATCCCGTGCTCAATCTCGACAGTTCGTATATTTGGCACCTGTGTGCTATCAACCGGCAGCGCGCCCTGTCGCTCGGCCTCTATACTGACCCCGGCGCTACATGGTGTCACGATTGGGACAGCGTGATGCGGATCGCCAACGCGGGCGGCCGGATCGAGCACGTTCCCGAAGTGCTCTATCACTGGCGGCAACATGCCGCTTCCACTACCCACAAGCCCGAAGGAGACGAGCGCGCGATAGGGGCAGTGAGGCATGTCCTCGAGCGTCAAATCGCCCGGTTGGCCGCACCCGACGGGTTCTGCGTTGCAAAATGGCCGGAATATCGCGGCGCGCGCGAGCTATATATTGCGCGGAAGATCCATCACCTACCTCAGCTGATCTGGGCGGGCGACGCGGCGCGGGTCGAGTCCGTCGATTCCGATGCGATTCTGGTGTTCGCCGCCAGCGGCGTGATAATTCAGTCCCAAGACGTCGCCGGCGAGGTGGCCCGTCTGCTTGAGTTGCATCCTGTGGTCGGCGCTATCGGAGGCGTCGTTGTCGGTCCAGACGATTTCGTGACGGACGGTTGCTGCATGGTCAATCGGTCCGGCTTGTTGGAATCGCCGTGGCTGGGCCGGAGCGCGGCGTGGCCTGGCCCCTATGCCCTAGCACTGAAGCCGCAGACCGTAACGACGACTGGCAATTCGCTCGCGTTCTTCAGGGTCGCGGCGTTGAAGCGGGCGGATCTCTGGCCGCTGGAAATAAACGAGCATTCGCCGAGCTCCGTCCGCGACATATGCCTTCTTCTCGCAAAGGACGGTTGGAGCACCGCGTTCTCACCGCTTGTGCGGGCGCGGAGCAGCCTCGCAGTTCAAAGCGACCCAGCCAGCGCTCGACCACTGCCTGATGTACGGCGCGAAAGCCAGGCGCTGGTCAGATATGGAACAGCTCTCGGTCACAGCGACTAACGGGTAACCCGGGCATGTTTGAGTTGCAGGTACGCGGTGAGGTTGCGGCACTGAATTGCGGGTGAAAGTGGAGACTGCTCATGTCGTCGGGTGTTGCCGCCGCGGTCCAGCCACAAATCGCCGTCGTTTACCTTGCGAGGTTCGCGGAAGGCGTCGCGCCAGTTCACAAGTTCATTGATTCCTATAAGCGCCGCCGGGTAGGCATCACCCATGACCTGGTGATCGTTTGGAAGGGCTTTCCCAATAACGATCCCGCCGGTTCTCCGCAGAAAGCGATTTGCGATCAGGTTGAGCATCGATCGATCGCGATGACCGATAAGGGCTTCGATATTACAGCTTACAAGCTGGCCGGCGAAACACTGTCGCACAACCACGTTTGCTTCTTGAACACTTTTTCCGAGATCGAATCCGACGACTGGCTGCGCAAGCTCTACGATCACGCATCACGGGCCAATATCGGCATCGCCGGCGCAACCGCATCGCTGGAAAGCGTCCGCGACAGCATGAAGAGCATGTCAAAGGCCGTATGGCTTTGTGTCCAGGGCATCCCCTATGATCCGCTGATAGCCGAACAGTGGGGCCACGAGATCGTAAAGCACGCTCCGAACTGGTTGGCGCGGCGGCCGCCGTCGCTCTACAGGCGCGCGCGGCGGTTTGCCCGACGGGCCCTGGCGCTAAAATGGGGTGCATTGAAACCGCCGAGCCGCCAAGAGATGGAAGATCTCTTCGAGACCGTATGGGCGAAGCAAGGCGCTATCTATGCTAAATTGCCTCCATTTCCCAACCATCACATTCGCAGCAACGGCTTCATGATGCGGCGGCCGGTGTTTCTGGATGCGCTCCCGCCGAGGCTTGCTACGAAAGAAGACTGCTTTGAGTTCGAAAGCGGTCATGCGAGCGTGACGAACAGGGTTGTGCGGCAGGGTCTGTACGCTGTTGTCGTTGGTGATGATGGTAAGGCATACCATTCCTCCGAATGGTCGAGCAGCAAGACTTTCCGATCTGGCGCGCAAGAGAACATCCTCGTATCAGATAACCAAACACGCGCTTTCGAGGCGATGTCGCCGGAGTTGAAGAAACTGTACGAGCATTGGACGTGGCACGGACCCAAGGCAGCTGTGATTGAAAGCGTGCTATATAAAGAATCGAGATCACAAGGACCTGATGAACGGAAGAACGACGAGTCTTGCGATCGCGCAGGGCCTCTTTAGGCCGCCGTCCAACGTCAATGTCACCCTCGAGCGTGTGATTACGAGCTTCAGATAGGCACACTGAATGCTTCAAACTTTGGCTCCAGCACGCCAAACGTCCATTGGGACGGAGAGGTAAGGATCACTGTTCGTAAGCTCGCAAATCAAGGTCGGTGGCGCTCTCAGAAGTTCTCCAGGCGGCTATCATTCCTTGGCCGACGGCCTCATAGGACAATCTCAGCACGACCTTGCCGCCATTGAGTTGAATGATCGGGTCGAAAACGAACATTGCGTAGCCGTTGTCACGCACGAGCGTGGCGTCCAGCTGTGATTGGCCCAAATCGTTCCCATTACCGTCAACGACCGCAAGGGTCAACAGTCCCTTGTTGACTTGTCCATAAGTGGATAGCCGAACTTCAATTGCTCGGATTGTGTGAACCGGAACGGGAAATTCCGTGACGATCGTTGGCCGAATGAGGGATGGGACACCCTTCTGCCCGTTAGTGAAAGTCGAAACAAATCGCGAATATGTCGGCTGGCATGGCGTAGCCTCCTCGCAATCTATCTTCTCCCAAGATACGGAGAAGGGCTCGCTGTAGTCGGTTGGGCTCTTGCTCTCGAAGCGGATGCCAACAACTTTCGGGCCTGCCCACTCGACGCCACCGAGAAACTTGTAGAGGGATGAATAATTTTCAAAAAAAGGAGCTACCCAAACCCCGCTCGTTAGGTGCGGTGGCATCAGCCGATACTTTTGCTCGGTACCGTCGGAAAGGATGTAGACCAGGTGTATGGGTTCCAGGCGGAACAGAGCTTCCTCGAGCTTCGCTGACAGGGATTTTGTGAGGTCAACCTTGATCCGCAGAATTGTCGAGGGCGACGCCGGCGGCAAGGGTATTGCGTTGTTCCAGCGCGCTAGTTCCGACCTGAAAGTCGTCGGCTCGCTAAACCGGCGCTCCACGTCCGAGGAGCGCTCCAACAAGCCAATCTGAGGTTTCGAAGGGTCGTTCTCCACAAAGATGGTTCGGTAGTGTCGCATGACCTCAAGGAAGGCGATCGGATCATCGAAAAGTTGGTGACGACCATCGACTCCGGCGATCGAGTCGTTTGGATGATGCATGATCAGAAAGGCGGGCGCGTTCGGACTTCTGAGGAAATCGGCATTGAGCCTGTCAAGATGTTCCGTGAACGCATTGAAATGCTGAAAGATCGGTTTCAGGTGCCAGTTCAATTGCGGATTGGCCGCGACGAAACCAAGTTCATAAGAGTAGACGTCGACCGTCTTTTTGCCGATCCGGCTCAGCGTATCTGGATCCATCCGAGACTTGGCTAATTGTGAATCAGAGACCCGCCTGAGGTGCAATCGATACTGCGAATAATGACGGAGGTGCGCGAGCGGCTCCAGTCCGGCTGCAACTTTGGGGGTGAATTGTATGTCAGCACTTACAAGCGCTGTTGCGGTCAGAGATGTGATTGCCGTCGCACCGAGGATGCCGATCGCTGGACGGTAGAAGGCAAGAGTGAACCATTTGTTGTTTGCCTTATCCGGCGAAGACGATCGTTTGCTCAGATGCAAGATCAAGACGCAAAAGGTCGAGAATGCCAGAATAAAAACGAGCGCGAAAACGTGCATATCGTATCGAACAACGCCGTGTTTCCAGCTGATGGCGACCGATGGAATTACGATCGCTAGCGCATGCAGGTTGCGCCAGCGCGGCAGCAAACCCGCAAAGACTGCGAGTAGCGCCATCGCAGATAAGAAAAGGCTCAGGCTCAAGCTCTCGTTTGCTCGAGAGACGCTCATCGAGGCTGTATATCCGGCGGAAAGTTGTAGTGAGTTGTAGAAGTAAGAGGCCATTCCACTGAGGGAGCCGCTGAGCACAATCCAGGCGATACAGAAAGTCGCCACGCTCGATATCGCTGCGACCATGGCGCGTTGAAAGATTTCGCGGACTGAGGTGAAAGGAACCAGGGTGCTTGCGAGTATGGCGCCGAGGCAGCCAATACCGATCGTCACTTTCATCAAGAGCCCGAGGGCAGCCAAAAATCCGCAGCATGCGATGATCGGGTATCTAAACCGAGTTTCTTCGTACCCCAGAAATAGCAACAATGTGACAAAGCACGACGGCAGTCTGTCGACATCAATAAAGCCGGAGACGGCTGCGCCGACGGCAAGTCCTAAAATTGCGCGCCATCCTCCTGTACGGCTAATCACGAAGTAGGACATGGCGGCAGCGAAAGCCGCGTACACTATGGTCCAGAACACGAATCCTGTCGTGAAATTGATTCCGACGTCTTCTATCGCAAGGAGAAAGCCTAACGGGCCATAGGTGTAGACGATGTCGGTTCCAAATTTTGCCCCGGTGGAAGCGCCGAGATTTAAGATGTGAGGGAATGAGGCGTCCAGTCCTGCGCCCATCGGTACGAACGGCACCCTGTAGGCCTGCAAAAATATGATCAGTGTCCCGATCCAAAAGAGAACAGGGGGCCGGTAGAGCTTAAGGCTGCTGATCAAGAGGAACTCTATGCTTTGGCTGGATTGGCTCGCATGGAAGTCTGATGCGGCTGAGGTGTGAAAGGTTGTGGACCGTTCTTTCTGAATGGGGCGCAAGCTACCGTCACAGCCAGCCCGAGTAAAGCCAACCCCTTTCGGGGACTTTTCATGGGAAAAATGCTCGACCTGCGTGGAATTTCGCGCGCGTCGTTTGATCTGATTGTCGCGGAGGAGGTCACCAGCCAGGCGGTAGGCGCTATCGCCATTGAGTGGCCCGGCGAACAGTCCGGCGTGACCGGCGGCACTGGGTATGATTTCGGCCAAAAGTCGCGGGCACAGATCCTCGCCGATTGGACCGGCAAGATTCCGGACGCGATGGTGAAAGCGCTGGCGAACACCGCCGGGGTCACCGGACCGAAGGCAAAGGCCGCGGTATAGCCCACTGATAGTTGAAAAGAGTGGTCGGTGTTAATAAAGCCGACTACGAGCGCGCCAAAGAAGAAACTGCTGGCGAGAAACGGACCTTTCGTCCGGCTGATGATGAAATAGGACGTCGGGGCAGCTAAAACGGCATGGCAAAGGTCCAGAACGGATATCCGAGTGGGAGGTTGATTCCGACATCCTCAATGACCAAAGGAAAGGAAAGCGGGCCATATGTATTGATGGTGTCCTGACCGAACGTGGCCGGCGTGAAGGCGGGCAGGTCGGCTGCATCGCTAGGCATGGAGAATCGATTTCTCACCCGGCGCAAATCCAGAGGCCAGACCATAGAGCCGCTGCTGGCCAATCGGTGGCGTCGGAACCAAGGCAGCCACTTTACACTTTTCGGCAGATCACGTAGAAGTCCAGCCTGGGTAGCGGTAACGGTGCTGCTGGCCCGCTGATTGCGAGACTGAGGCGCAGCGCAGCCTTGAACGACCATCGACAGTTTTCGCGCATCACCATTGTCTGTCCTGTTTATAACGAGGAAAAGGTCGTTCCGCTGTTCTTCGAGCGGGCGCTGCCGGTGATCGAGCTGCTTTCCGCGCGTTACCGCGTCGAGCTGCTGTTCCTCAATAACGCCTCCACAGATGGGACCTATGCCGAAATCGGTAAGCTGCGCGCGCAATATGATTTCGTCTATGTGATCACGCTAAGCGCCAATGTCGGCTACCAGCGCTCGTTGGAATGTGGACTGCGCAACGCGCAGGGCGACGTCATCGCCTTTATCGACGTCGATTGCGAAGACCCGCCGGAGATGCTGCTGGATTTCGTCGGCTATTACGAGAAGGGCTTCGACATCGTTTATGGTGCGCGCGTGGATCGCGAGGAAGCGCGGCCAGTCAAGACGCTGCGCAAGTTGTTCTACCATGTCGTCCGATCGCTGGCGGACGAGGACATCATCCTGTACATGGCCGAGTTCTCGCTGCTTACTTCCGAAGTGCGCGATGCCATTGTAAACGACCACAACTCGTTCCCGTTCGTCCGTGCGTCGATCTCGCGGGTCGGCTTCAAGCGGATCGGTCTGCCTTACAAGCGGCAACGCCGCGTCGCGGGGAAGACAAACTACAATCTCGTTGGAATGACGATCTTCGCCATCGCTGGCATCCTGTCGTCGACCACACTGCCCCTACGCCTGCCAATCTACGTGCTGCCTTTGTGGCTGCTGCTCACGGCTGTATTGGGAGCTGCGTACATATTGGCCGAAAGCCCGTGGCTGTTGCTGCTGAACCTTCTGTGCGGCTGCACGTATTTCGGATTTACGGCGGCGTTCACAGCGCTCTACGTGGCCCGCTCCTACAAGAATGGCCTTGGGCGACCAAACTATGTGGTGAACCGCCGCTACACGCACGCCCAGCGTTCCACCGTGGCGTCGTGAGCGAAACCGGCGCCCAGATTTCCTTGATTTTCGCCAAGCCTGTCGGTATGGGGTTCTGAGCATTTTCCTGATAAAAGCGGGGGCTTTTCTGGTCCATGCATCCGGGCGCGCGTCGCTCTCGAGCTGCCGAGCCGAAACGGCAATTCCGTTCTCGAATTGAGTGAGAGACAAGATGAAAGCGATCATTCTCGCCGGTGGTTTGGGCACCCGTATCAGCGAAGAATCCCACCTCAAGCCGAAGCCGATGATTGAAATCGGCGGGAAGCCGATTCTTTGGCACATCATGAAAATGTACTCGCATCACGGGATCAATGATTTCGTGGTTTGTCTTGGCTACAAAGGCTACGTCATCAAAGAGTACTTCTCCAATTACTTCCTGCACATGTCTAATGTCACGTTTAGCATGCGTGAGAATAGCATGCAGATCCATGAGAAGTTCGCCGAGCCCTGGCGCGTGACGCTGGTTGATACCGGCGAACTTACCATGACCGGCGGTCGGCTGAAACGGGTCGAGCCGTATATCGGCAATGAATCGTTCTGCTTCACCTATGGCGATGGTGTCGCGGACCTTGATATTTCGGCTCTCATCGCCCAGCATCGCGACGCTGGACGGCTGGCGACCGTGACCGCGATCCAGCCCCCCGGTCGCTACGGTGCGCTGCACATTGAGAACGAAGCGGTCCACCATTTCCAGGAAAAGCCGGCGGGCGACGGCGCCTGGATCAATGGCGGGTTTTTCGTGCTCGAGCCCGGCGTGCTGTCCTATCTCGACGGCGACGAAACGGTATGGGAGCAGCAGCCATTGCAACGACTTGCCGCCGAGGGCCAGTTATCCGCCTATCGCCACGAGGGGTTCTGGCAGGCGATGGACACGCTTCGTGACAAAAATCATCTCGAGGAATTGTGGTCGTCAGGGAAGGCCCCCTGGAAGAGTTGGTGATGATGTTCGGCGATATCTACAAGGGCCGCCATGTGCTAGTGACCGGACACACCGGCTTTAAGGGAAGCTGGCTGGCACTATGGCTCAAGGAGCTGGGCGCGAAGGTGACGGGAATAGCACTTCCGCCGGAGACCGATCCCCACCATTTCGGCCTGCTGAAGCTCGATATCGATTCGCACTTCATCGATATTCGCGATGAAAAACAGCTGCGCGACCAGATCCGCCAGACCGATCCAGATATCGTGTTCCATATGGCTGCCCAACCATTGGTGCGGCGCTCCTACCGCAGTCCGCTGGAGACCTGGGCCGCCAACGTGATGGGCACGGCCAATGTGCTCGACGCATGCCGCGAGGCGGAGCGCCTTGCTGCGATTGTCGTCGTGACCACCGACAAGTGCTACGAAAACAACGAGTGGGTCTGGGGCTATCGCGAGACCGATCGTCTAGGAGGGCATGATCCCTACAGTGCGTCCAAGGCCGGGTGCGAACTGGTTGCAGCCAGCTACCGGAAATCATTCTTCAACTCGCCGGACGCGCCACTGCTGGCCACGGCGCGCGCCGGTAATGTGATCGGCGGCGGCGACTGGTCCGAAGATCGTCTGATTCCGGATCTGGTGCGCTCGATCCGGCACGGCAGGCCGGTGGAGATCAGATCGCCGACGGCGACGCGACCTTGGCAGCATGTTCTCGAATGCCTCTCGGGTTATCTCATGCTCGGACAGAAATTGATCGAACGCGATTCCACCTTTGCCGAGGCCTGGAATTTCGGGCCCGATCGGGAAGGCAACCGCCAGGTTCGGCAGGTCCTAGACGCGATCAAGCGGCAATGGCCGGCTGCGGAATGGTACGACGCCGGTCAGATCCAGACCCACGAAGCGCATCTGCTTCAGGTCGATAGCGACAAGGCCCGTCAGCGCATGCACTGGCAGCCGGTATGGACTTTCGACGAAGGTGTAACAGCCACCGCCGAGTGGTATCGGGCCTGGCTCGAACGAAGCGACGTCATCAGCCGTGCGCAGCTCGATCGCTATGTCGCGCGCGCCAGTGCCCGGGAGTTGGCGTGGGCCGAGGGTTCGGCTTCATGAAGCTCGAGCAGACCGGCATCGAGGGGGTCTGGGTTGCGGAGAGCGTGGCCCACCAAGACTCGCGTGGGGCATTTTCCCGGCTCTTCTGCTCGCGTGAGCAACAGGACATTATCGGATCACGATCGATCGTTCAGATCAATCATTCGATCACTCGTCGCGTCGGCGCGCTCCGGGGACTGCACTATCAAAACGCGCCACATGCGGAAATGAAGATCGTCCGGTGTCTGAGCGGTCGCGTGTTCGACGTGGCCGTCGATTTGCGCAAGGGATCGGCGACGTTCCGGAAATGGACGTCGCTGGAACTCACGCCAGACAATCGCCGCGCTCTCGTCATCCCGGAAGGATGCGCGCATGGCTTCCAGGTGCTGGAGCCGGATTCCGAGCTTCTCTATCTGCATACCGCGTTCTACGCGTCCGAAGCAGAAGGTGCCGTCCGCTTTGACGATCCGATCATTGGCGTGGATTGGCCACTGGCGCCGACCGACCTGTCCGACAGGGACCTCCATCATCCGCTTCTCGACAGGAATTTCGAAGGTATCGTCGTATGAAATGCCGTCATTGCCATCATGAGCTCGAACACGTCTTTCTCGATCTCGGTCACGCGCCACCATCGAACGCCTATCTCTCGGCCAGCCAGCTGCGCGCGCCGGAGACGACGTTTCCGCTGCGGCTCTATGTTTGCGACAAATGTTGGTTGGTCCAGACCGAGGACTATGCGGCGGCCGACGAATTGTTTTCGCGCGATTATGCGTATTTTTCCTCAACCTCCCGCAGTTGGCTGCAGCATGCGGCGCGTTATGTGGAGAAGATCACTGAAATCCTGAAACTGAACCGCGACAGTTTCGTGATCGAGGTCGCTTCCAATGACGGGTACCTGCTGAAGAACTTCGTTGCGGCGGACATCCCATGTCTAGGGGTTGAGCCGACCAGCAGTACCGCCGACGCTGCAGAAAAAATCGGCGTGCCGGTGCTGCGCAAGTTCTTCGGAGAGGCGACCGCGACGGAGCTGGCGGAAGGGGGCAAGCGCGCCGACCTGATCTGCGGTAATAACGTCTACGCGCACGTGCCTGACATCAATGACTTCACGGACGGCCTTCGGATCGCGCTGAAGCAGGGGGGCACCATCAACCTCGAGTTCCCGCATCTGATGAACCTGATCAGGCTCAATCAATTCGATACGGTCTATCATGAGCATTTTTCTTATCTCTCGCTGACCGCCGTCGTGCACATATTTGCAAGGTCAGGACTGCGCATTTTCGATCTGGAAGAACTGCCGACGCACGGCGGAAGCCTGCGCATCTACGGATGCCACGAAAGCGATCCGCGAAAAAACCAGCCTGTTGTGATGGATATGCTGGAAAAAGAGAACGCCTATGGCTTGCGTGACCTGGCCATCTACAAAGGATTTCAGCGCAAGGCGGACAAGGTCAAGGATGACTTCCTTGAATTCCTGATTACCCAAAAGCGCGCAGGCAAATCGGTGGCTGCGTATGGTGCCGCGGCGAAGGGCAATACGCTGATGAACTATGCGGGGGTCAAACATGATCTCGTGAGTTTCGTGTGCGATGCCGCGGCCTCCAAGCAGGGCAGCTACATGCCGGGCAATCACCTCGCGATCCTGCCGCCGTCCCAGCTTGCGAAGGTCAAGCCCGATTGGGTGGTCATCTTCCCCTGGAACATCGCCGACGAGGTGGTGCAGCAGCAGCAGCAGCTTCTGGCATCAGGCAGCAAGTTCGTCATAGCCGTTCCGGAACTCAAGGTTATTCCGTGAAGATCCTGGTGACAGGCGCGACGGGGTTTGTCGGGCGGCACCTTGTTAGCACGCTGCTTGGCCGAGGTCATTCTGTTGTCGCTATCGCCCGCAACGGCGAGAAGGCCCGATCGCTGCCGTGGTTCACGCAGCTCGAATTTATCTCCTGCGACCTTCACCAGGACTTCCGGCCGGCGCTTTCGGGTGGATCTCAGCCGGATGCGCTGATCCATCTGGCCTGGCCCGATCTGCCGAACTATCGCGACTTCTTTCACCTCGGCCGCAATCTTCCTGCTGACCTGTCGTTTCTGGAAGCAGCCGTGGATTCGGGTGTCTCGCAAATCATGGTGGCGGGGACCTGCCTTGAATATGGCATGGAGTATGGGCCGCTGACCGAACAGGGCGCTACGGCGCCGATCACGGCCTATGGTCTTGCCAAGGACGCCTTGCGGAAATCCTTGGAGATCTTGCAGCAGCAAAAGCCGTTCACTCTGCAGTGGATGCGGCTGTTCTATATGTATGGCGAGGGGCAAAACCCAAGTAGTCTGCTCGCGCAACTCGATCGCGCAATTGACGAAGACGCTCCATTTTTCAACATGTCGGCGGGCGATCAGCTGCGCGACTATTTGCCGATCAACGATGTTGCCGCGAATTTCGCATTGGCTCTTGAGAATCCACTAGCCTGCAATGGGGTCATCAACTGCTGCAGCGGCGCGCCGATATCAGTATTGGATCTTGTGTCGCAACGCCGACGCTCACGATCAAGTGGGATTGAACTCCGCCGCGGTCACTTCCCGTATCCCGACTACGAGCCGATGGCCTTCTGGGGCGTGCCCTCCAAGCTCAACGCGCTGAAGCTGTCGTCGCAGTGACTATCGTGGGCGGTCAGGTCTCGTCCATGCCATCCGCCGCTCCGGAGGCGGGCTCAGATTTCGTCAGTTTCGACGGCCGCATCCGTGCCCGAGGGCAACTGCAGCAGCCCGATCGGTATCGCTATTGGCGAACCGACTTGACAGAAACACCGCGCATTTCGCGAGGCTCCGGACTTTCTTACGCGGCAGCAAGCTTCCTGCAGGATGGTTTGTCGGTCTCGCACCGATCGTTCGATCGCGTCACGGATTTCGATTCCGCATGCCATGTCGTTGAGGTCGAGACGGGCATCTCGCTGTTCGCGCTGCACCGCTTCCTGTCTTCGCGCGGGCTTTATCTGCCCATCCAGCCGGGGCATGGCCGAATTTCGGTAGGAGGATGTATTGCCGCCGATGTACATGGCAAGAACCAAAGTCACGATGGCACGTTTATCAACCAGGTCGAGTCGATAGATTTATTGCATCCGTCTCACGGGATATTAGAGCTGTCGCCACAGAAAAATCCGGACCTGTTTCGATTGACCTGTGGCGGTTACGGTCTGACCGGACACATCATCCGCGCACGGCTGCGCGCCTCACCAGCGCCTATGGCCTGGGTCCAGATGCGCGGCGTGCCGTTCGCCGATGCCGCAGAAGGATTCGAGCGCCTGCGGCTCGCCACCCGCGGCACCGATTTCGCCTATACGTGGCACGACATGGCATCATCAAGGCCCGGGTTCGGAAGCGGCTATCTATTTCAGGGCAGGTTCGTCGACGAAGGCGCATCGACGGCATCGGATGCGGAACCGCCAGTGCTATCATCCGAGAGCCGCGGCCGCTGGCCGGTTCCCCTGATGAATGCGATCTCATCGCGTGCCCTCAATCTGGAGTTTCGGCGCCGACAAAAAAGGACACTGCGGGGACAGGTCGTCTCCTTGCAGGATGCGCTGTTTCCGGCTCACAAGACGCAGTTGTACTTTCAGCTGTTCGGCGCCGCAGGTTTTCGCGAGTATCAGGCGATCCTGCCTGACGAGGCGATTGAGGACTATGTCGAATCGGTCCGCGCCTATGTCCGTGCCCAGCCTCTGCCGATCACACTGTCATCCGCAAAGGCATTTGCCGGGAGGCGGGAGTTGCTGCGATTCACGGGGGCAGGCATTTGTCTCGCCCTCGATGTGCCGGCTGGTGCAGCCGCTGATCGGTTCATGGCTTTTCTCGACGAACGGGTGATGGCGCTTGGCGGCCTGCCCAACATCATTAAGGATTCGCGCTTGCCCCGCGCTGTAGTCGACTTCTGCTATGACGGAGCGGATCGTTTCCGGGACGCGCTCCACGCCTTCGATCCGAAACGCCTGTTTCGTTCCGATCTATCCGAAAGGCTCGGCCTTTGAGAGCGCTGGTGATTGGAGCATCGGCGGGCGTGGGACGCGCGCTATGCGAAGCACTTGCGGCGCGTGGTACGGCGCTGCTTCTGGTGGCACGCGATGCACAGGACCTTGATGCGCTCGCCGCCCATCTTCGATTGGTCCACGGCGTCGAGGTGCGAAGGGTCGCCACCGATGCCAGTGTCCCCTCGGTCTGTGTGGAACAGATCGCAGCGGCCGCTTCGCAGTTCGGCGAGATCGATGGGCTTTATTTTCCGATTGGGGCATCGCAGCCGGATGACCTTGGGCTGTTGAACGCGCAGGACACGCTTCGGATAGTGAATTCCAACCTCACCGTCGTGATGGCAGTCACGGCGCACTTACTGCCGCAGCTTCTGCAACAAAAGCGAGCGCGCATTGTAGGTTTCGGTTCGATCGCCGCCGTTCGCGGCAGGAGAGCCAACGTGGTATATTCCGCTGCAAAACGGGGATTGGAGAGCTACTTTGAAAGTCTGCGCCATCTCACCGTCGGCGGCGGCGTGCTGGTTCAGTTCTTTCGACTTGGCTACGTCGAAACCCAGCAGTCGTTTGGCAAGCGTCTGCTCTTCCCCATCGTATCGCCTGCGCGAGTTGCAGATTATGTAATGGCGAACGCTGATAACGACATCGGAGCGGTTTTTTTTCCGAGGTTTTGGGCGGGAGTCGCCCTCGCGATTTCCCGGCTACCCTGGCTAATTTTCAAAAAACTGAATTTCTAACGTAACGCGTTGAACCGATCTGTTCGTATGGTTGCGAGAGAAGTGTCAAGCGACGTCCGGACTTAACGCCGTGGCGATATGAGGAAGTGACCCCTTGTTGTTTGTGAACTAGATTAAAGCAGGCCGCTCGCGAAGCGCGCCCTCCATAGCGCCGTAGCGAGCGAGCGGCTTGCTTCACAGCTGCTTCTCCGATAGTGCGGCGGGCTTCTGCAGGAGCCCGCTGCGACGCTTTTCCTTCGAGAGGTGGCTGTCGCCGCGTATTGTGATCACGTGGCTGTGGTGCAGCAGACGATCAAGGATCGCGGTGGCGACTACGGGATCGCTGAAGACCGAGCCAACTTGAAAGCCACCCGCTGCACAGAACGATCGCCCCACCAAAGCAGCTTTGATCTTCACAGGGAGCTCGACGATTTTGTGCTCTGCGCGCCCTCCATGGTGTTCACCTACTTCTTCTTTCCGCATGCCGCGATCAATCGCCACGCGGTGTTCAGGAAGACACCGCTCGCTGGCAGTTGATTTCGCGGAGCAGAGACGCTCTGCGAGATCCGGCCGTGTTAAGCCCGCTCTCGAAGAGCAGTACGATATCACGAGCTTGCAACTAGACCTCCACATTGGGGCGTGATGGTCAAAGCCGTGGCAGCGAGGCGCACCTCGATTTCGCATGCTGCCTCTGGTCAACTCGCCAAATGTGAGCGTTTCGGCGGTGAAAGGTCGCCATTCGATGCCAAACCGCGGCGCCCGTTCAGCGAAAACCGCTTGGCGCATCAGCCGCGAAACCTTCGGAGCCCAAGGTGGGTATGCGAGCCGCTGCAGCACTTTCTTTGGTATGGATTGGGCTTGCCTGCCAAAGCTCCTTGGCAATCGGTGAGGGGGCGATCTGCATGTTGGTCCACCAGGCTTTTTCGTTGCCATGCCGATGCAGGTCTTGGTCGTGAGTACGGCAGAGCGGCACCGTGAACTCGTCGCTGACCTTGCGCCCCAACCCTCTCGGTTGGGCGACCTTCAGGTGGTGCGGGTCTGATGGAGTTTGTTTGCAGATGAGCAGGGCTGTCCTCGCACGAACGAGAGATGTGGTTTGCTTCGCTTGCGGACCGGCTCCTTGGGAAAGGCAAGAGCCGCCGCTCCGTCCTCTGGCGCGCCATGGCCATGGACGGGTGCTTCCGCTTGCGAGCTGTATTCAATAGCGGCTGCCGGAAGCGCGGCCTCTCCGAGTTTCTGCTGGTAGGCGTCCTCAATTGTCCGGGCGTCGGCCTCTAGAATAATTCGAACGGGCGCACGGATAGCGCCGGTGTCTCATCCCGCAGGTTCGGAGCTCGCGGCCAGTCGAGCTGCATTTGCAACGCGGCAAACAGAAGATACCGGTGGCGTTCGTCCAAGAAAATGGCGTCCATGCGCCAACTCGTATTGTGACGGTCAATCCTCATGACCGCCGCCACTTCATCGGCGGCTGTTTGTATGAGCAAAGACGTCGAGGCGCCGCACCGAATGGGAGCGGCGTTGACGTATGCCCGTCGCTACGCCCTGTTTGCGCTTGTGGGTATTGCCGGCGAGGACGATCTGGATGCGCCAGATACAGTTGCGGGTCCGCCACCCGCCGAGCCGCGACCCAGTAACGGATGGAAAGGAAAACCCGACAAAAGCGTTCTGCGACGTCCTCCAGTGCTCAGCCGAGAGGAATCAGCCAAGCTTCGGGACCAAATGTTGACCGAGATTGTCTCGCTCAAAACAGACGAGGACTTTCTTGCCTGGGCCACGGACGGCCCAAAAACCCGCAAGGACTGGCATTCCGTTGCGATTGGAGCGTTACTAGCGCTTGTTCTCGTCGCCTCGAAGCAGGGACGGAGGGACTTGGGCGGCATCAAAATGACAAAAGGAAGCCAATCGGACAAGTGGCAGCAGAGAGGACGCAAGACGAGCGCTGGGAGCACGAGTCCTGTCTGAATGCGCGAGATGTTGAAAATGAGCGGTGATTGTCGGAGGATGTCAGCGCGTTCAGTGCAACTTGGGTTAGGCAGACTTTATGCGTCCGGCAGTTTTCTTTGATCGTGATGGAGTCCTCAATGAGGATGACGGCTATGCTTTTGACCCGGCTAAGATCCGGTGGGTGGAAGGAGCCGAGCAGGCTGTCAAAGCCGTCAACGATGCTGGGTATTTCGCGTTTGTTGTGACGAACCAATCAGGAATCGCTAGGGGTCTCTACGAGGAGCGGCATGTTCGAAATCTGCATGAATGGATGTCGCATGAGCTCGCTATCGTTGGCGCGCATATCGATGCTTTCGAATTTTGCCCACACCACCCCGATGCTCAGATTGCGCGATACCGAGTCCTCTGCAGCTGCCGCAAGCCTCAACCTGGAATGATCAATGCTTTGCTTGAGCGGTACCCGGTAAATATCAGCGACAGTTTCTTGATCGGCGACAAACAGAGCGATCTCGATGCTGCGAAAGCGGCTGGTCTCGCGGCGTATCTCTTTGATGGGACGAACCTCCAAGCATTCATTCTGCCGCTCTTGGTACATCGATCTCATCGTCCGTTCGCATCGAAGACGATTGAATAACGGCTGGACTCGCAGGACTGCCACTGCGCCTGCAGAAGAATGTTGCTCGTGGCCGAGGGTTGTCCATCGGCGGCCCCTCGAGCCCATCGGCAACATCCCGCCGGCCGAAGCGGAGCAACGCTTACTACGCCATGCCGGAACAACCAGCGCAGTCCCTTAAACCTCCGGTGGCAGTTTGGCGGTGATCCGCAGACCTGTTGCCAGGCCGCGGATCGGTGGAGCGCACGCAACACCGGGAAATCACGGTGATGCAAGGGCAGCAGTCGGCTGCAGCGCCGTAGATTTCCGGATACCAAGGTGTTGGCCTTGGTTAGCACTGGACTTTCGCAGCTCCGAATGGTGTCGGCCAGGGAAGATCCGCACAGCTGGGCCTTTGGCACAGCGCTCGTGCTGCGCTCATAGTGTTCCGTGCTCAGGGCAACCAGATTCCCTGCTGGCCCGCAAAAAATTCCCTGTTCCGGTTTGACCGGAGCGACGCAACCGTTTGGATTGCGTTGCGATTCCAAGGCATTGCGCAAGGTAGGGACCAGATGACGGCGCTGCCGCGCGCGCGTTTTCCCTGCAGAATTCCCTGTTCGCAGGGAATTGGATTTTGAGTCTACCGCTCGTCCGCGATCACCTTGCCGTCGTTGGGCAGCGCGCCAGGGCCGACCAGCTCGACGGCGCCGCCGAGTTTCGTCACCGTCCGCAAGCTGGCCGCGATCTCCTCACGCAGCGCATCGTCTGCCGCCGCCGTCTCCGCCTTCAGCGTCATCGCATCGGTCTCGCCCTGGCGCGTGACGACGAGGCGCAGGCGCCCGAGCGCCGGATGGCGCTTGCCGATTTCGGCGACCTGCTCGGGGCGGACGAACATTCCCTTGACCTTGGTGGTCTGGTCGGCGCGGCCCATCCAGCCCTTGATGCGCATGTTGGTGCGCCCGCACGGGCTCGGAGCCGGCAGCGCGGCCGTGAGGTCGCCAAGTGCGAGGCGGATCCAGGGATGGCGCGGGTCGAGCGAGGTCACCACGATCTCGCCGACGTCGCCCGGTGCAACCGGATCGCCGGTACCGGGCTTGACTATCTCCATGATCAGGTCCTCGTTCACGACCATGCCGTCGCGCGCCCCGGTCTCGAAGGCGATGAGGCCGAGATCGGCGGTGCCGAAGGCTTGGTAGGCGTCGATGCCGCGCGCCTCGATCTCGGCTTGGAGCGAGGGCGGGAAGGCGGCGCCCGAAACCAGCGCGCGTTTGATCGAGGAGACGTCGCGGCCCGCGCTTCCTGCGGCATCGAGCAATATTTTCAGAAAGTCCGGCGTTCCGCTGTAGCCGACAGGCCGGTAGGCCTCGATCAGCTCGAGTTGCTGCTCGGTGTTGCCGGGGCCGGCCGGGATCACTGCACAGCCGAGCGCGCGCGCCGAGGAATCGAAGATGAAGCCGCCTGGGGTGAGGTGGTAGCTGAAGGTATTGAGCACCACGTCGCCTTGCCGGAACCCGGCTGCGAACAGGGCCCGTGCGCCGCGCCAGGGGTCGGCCTGCCGCCCCTCGGGTTCGAAGATCGGACCGGGGGAGGTGAAGAGGCGGGCGAACGATCCCGGCGCAGCCGCTACAAAGCCGCCGAAGGGCATGGAGGCCTTGTGCAGGGCCGGCAGTTCCGACTTGCGCAGCACCGGCAGGCTCGCCAGCGCCGCTCTGGAGGTCACGGCAGACGGGTCGAAGCCCCTCAGGCGCTCGGCATAGGCGGGTGCGGTCATCGCGCTGCGTAGCACGCTCGGCAGGCGGGAGAACAGCTCGGCCTCGCGTGCCGCCTGTTCGCGCGTCTCCAGGTCGTCGTAATGGGCGGTCATGGCTGAACTTTCCGGGTTGGCATCCGTTGCACGCCGCCGCTTGCATGGGTATCAGACGGCCATTGTCGGGGCGTGGAGAGAACGCGATGGCGGACGAAGGAATCAATGCGGCGGACGAGACGTCCAGCGTCGTCGCGCGCCTGAAGCGTCTCATGATCGACGAGGCGCTGCCGCTGTGGTCGACCGTCGGCTGGGACCATGCCGCGGGCGGCTTCATCGACCGGCTGCACCGTGATGGCACGGCAGATGCGGCCGCGCCGCGGCGCGTGTTCGTGCAGGCCCGCCAGATCTGGTGCTACGCCAAGGCGGCGCAGATGGGCTGGTGTCCGGACGGGCGCGCCATCGCGCTGAAGGGGCTCGAGCACCTGCTGGCAAGAGCGAAGGCGCCCGACGGCAGGCCCGGCTACGTGCACCGGCTGACGCCGGAGGGTACGGTGCTGGATGCGCGGCGCGATGCCTACGACCACGCCTTCATCCTGTTTGCGCTGGCGACCGTCTATGCACTCGACAACGACGCGCAGGTTCGCGCCGAGATCGACGCACTGCTCGCCTTCCTCGACGGCCATCTGCGTTCGCCGCATGGCGGCGTCCATGAAGGTCTGCCGGTCTCGCTGCCGCGCCGGCAAAATCCGCACATGCACCTGTTCGAGGCGATGATCGCCTGTTTTGACGCGACCCACGATTTGGCGTTCCAGAACCGCGCCGGCGAGTTTTTTGCACTGTTCCTCGCCAATCTCTACGACAAGCAGAAGCGTACGCTCGGCGAATATTTCGAGGAGGACTGGTCGAAGATCGAGCCGATCAGCGTCGAGCCCGGCCACCAGGCGGAATGGGTCTGGCTCCTGAAGGGGTTCGAGCGCATCACGGGATGTCCGACCGGGCAGCGGCGCACTGAGCTGCTGGCGACCGCGTTGCGCTATCGCGACGAGGCCACCGGCTGCCTCGTCGACGAGGGCGATGATACCGGCAACATCCGCCGCGGCTCGCGCCGGCTGTGGCCGCAGACCGAGATTGCCAAGGCGTGGATCGCCCAGGCCGAGTCCGGCGAGACGGGGGCGGCGGAAGAAGCGCGCTCGGCGCTGGTGCGGCTCGAACGGCATTATCTCAGCCATCCCGTCAAAGGTGGCTGGTTCGATCATTTCGATCGCGACGGCAAATCGCTGATCGACACCATTCCTGCGTCGTCGTTCTATCATGTTCTCTGCGCAGTCACGGAAGCGGAGCAGGTGCTGGGCTGAGAATCTGTTGTTTTGACGCGTTGTTTTCACGCGAGGCGGTTCCTACTTCGCTTGAAAGCGCTATAGCCAGCGCTTGCGACGTTTGAAGCTCTTGAGGTTCTTGAAGCTCTTGCGCTGATCGCCGGCGCCGCCGAGATAGAATTCCTTGACGTCCTCGTTGTCGCGCAATTCATCCGCGGTGCCGTCGAGCACGACCTTGCCCTGCTCCATGATGTAGCCGTGGCTCGCCACCGACAGCGCGGCGCGCGCGTTCTGCTCGACCAGCAGGATGGTGACGCCGAGGTCGCGGTTGATCTTCTGGATGATCGAGAACACCTCTTTCACGAGCAGGGGTGACAGGCCCATCGACGGCTCGTCCATCAGGATCATCTTCGGGCGGGCCATCAGCGCGCGGCCGATCGCCAGCATCTGTTGCTCGCCACCGGAGAGATAGCCGGCGAGCCCCGTGCGCTCCTTCAGGCGCGGGAAATAGTTGAAGACCATGTCGAGATCGGCACCGACCTCGCGGTCCCTGCGGGTGAAGGCGCCGAGCTTGAGGTTTTCCAGCGAGGTCATGTCGGCGACGATACGGCGTCCCTCCATCACCTGGAAGATGCCGCGGCGGACGATCTTGTCGGGATCGATGCCGTTGATGCGCTCGCCCTCGAACAGGATCTCGCCGCGCGTGACCTCTCCGTCTTCGGTCTTGAGCAGCCCCGAGATCGCCTTCAGCGTCGTCGACTTGCCGGCACCGTTGGCCCCGAGCAGTGCCACGATCGCGCCCTTGGGCACATCGAGGCTGAGGCCGCGCAGCACCAGGATGACGTCGTCATAAACGACCTCGATGTTGCGCATGCCGAGGAGGGGCGGCGCGGGCACGATGCTGGGGGAGAGACGAACGGCTTCGGTGGGCTGGGTCATGTTTCGCAGTTCTCCGCAGTCGTCGCCCGGCTTGACCGGGCGACCCAGTATTCCAGAGACGTCCTCTTGAGAAGCCGCGGCGTACTGGATCCCCCGCCCTCGCGGGGGATGACAGTTGTGCATGAGGTGAGCGTCGCGCTCACCACCCCAGCAATTCCGGCTTGCGCGGCAGCTCGACGGTTTTGACCTTCTCGAGCTTGATCGTGCCCTTGGCCATGAGGTCGTTGAGATCGCCATCGGTCGCGCCGGTGATCTTGGTGCGATAGAGGTCGACCTTCAGCGTGCCGCGATGGTCCTTCTCGGTCCAGGTCGAGGGATTGCAGACGCCTTCCATCCCGGCCGGTACCCAGTCCTTCTTCTGGTAGAATCCTTTGGCGACGTTGTCGCCGGTGGCGCCGCCGTTCTTGGCGGCCCAGTCGAGCGCCTCCTTCATGTAGAGCGCCGAGCAGACGGCCGCGATGTAATGCACGGGCCGATAGACCTTGCCGGTGGGATCGGACATCTTCGAGATCTCCATCACCGTCTTCATGCCGGGCGCATCGCCGCCCCAGCTCACCGCGGTGCGTAAAGGGAAGATCACGCCGTTGGCGGCATCGCCCGCGGTCTTGGCAGCGTTCTCATCCATGCCCCAGACGTTGCCGAGGAACTGAATTTCGACGCCGGCGCTCTTGCAGGCCTTCATCACCGAGATGTTGGAGGCCGCAGTGTTGCCGAGATAGGCGTAGTTGGCGCCCGAGGATTTCAGGCTCAGGCACTGCGCGCTGTAGTCGCCCGGCGCGAGCGCGAACACGAGTGGCGGCAGCACCTCGAAGCCGAGCTCCTGCGCCATGGCTTCACCGGCAGCTTTTGGCGCGTTCGGATAGGGGTGGTTGGCGCCCATGTGCACGAATTTCGGCTTGCTGGGCTTGCCCTTGGCCTTCCAGTCCTCGGCCGCCCACATCAACATCGCGCGCAGCGAGTCCGAATAGCTCGGGCCATAGAAGAAATTATAGGGCGCGGGCTTGGCCTTGCCGCTGATGCCTTCGGGATCGGTGAGCGCCGCGGCGTAGGAGGCGGACATGTCGGGAATCTTGTCCTGGGCGAGGAATCCGGTCAGCGCCTCGGTGTCCGCCGTGCCCCAGCCCATGATTGCCGCGACCTTCGAATCGGGCGCCGACCATTTCTTGTAGAGCGCGATCGCGCGCGGCACCTGGTAGCCGTAATCATTGGTGTCGACGCTGAGTTGCTTGCCGCCGACCCCGCCGTTCTTGTTGACCCAGGCAAAGGTGTCGGCGACCGCCTGGCCGAACGGCGTGCCGACGTCGGAGGTGCCGCCGGAATAGTCGGCGAGATGCCCGATCGCGATCTGCGCCTGCGCGCTCGCCGAAAAGGCTACGATCGCCAGCGCAAGCGATGCGGTGCTCAAAAGGGATTTTGTCTTCATTTGTTGCCTCCTGCTGTTTATTCGTTGGTTAGACAGTTGCCCGCGCTCAATGCGAGAACGGGTAGAGTTTCCAGTAAGCCTTGATCTGACGCCAGCGATGCGCAAGCCCGTCCGGCTCGAACATCAAAAACGCGATGATGATCACCCCGATCGCGATCTCGCGCAGGAAGGTGATGTTGTTGTTGAGCGAGAGCGCCCTGTCGATCGCGCCGCCCTTTAAATGGACGCTGAGGAATTCCATGGATTCCGGCAGCAGCACCACGAAGGCGGTGCCCATCAGCGTGCCCATGATCGAGCCGGTGCCGCCGATGATGATCATGGCGAGAAACAGGATCGAGCGCTCGATGCCGAAGCCTTCCTGGGAGACCACGAGCTGGTAGTGCGCATAGAGCGCACCCGCGATGCCGGCGAAGAAAGCGGCGAGGCCAAACGACAGGGTGCGGTATTTTGTGAGGTTGATGCCCATGATCTCGGCGGAGAGATAATGGTCGCGGATCGCCACCAGCGCGCGGCCGTCGCGCGTACGCATTAAGTTGGTGACGAGGACGTAGCTCGCGACCACATAGGCCAGCACGACATAGAAATATTGCCTGTCGCCGCGCAGGGTGAAGCCGAAGATCGAGAATGGATTGGCGCTGGCCGGTACCGAGCCGCCGGTGAACCACTCCGCGCGAGAGAAAAAGTCGAGCAGGATGTATTGCGCGGCAAGCGTCGCGATGACGAGGTAGAGCCCCTTCAGCCGGGCCGCCGGAATGCCGAAGATCAGGCCGACCAGCGCGGTGACCACACCCGCGAGCGGGATCGCGAAGAACACCGGGATCGGCGCGTTGTTGGAGATGTAGGCCGAGGTGAAGGCGCCAAGCAGGAAGAAGGCAGCGTGCCCGATCGAGATCTGGCCGGTGAAGCCGACGAGAATATTCAGGCCCAGCGCCGCAATCGAGAAGATGCCGATCTGGATCAGGATGCTGAGCCAGTAGCCGCCAAGGAACTGCGGCGCGAGGCAAAGCAGCAGCGCGCCGGCGATCGCAAAATTGCGGCTGGTCGTGGTCGGAAATATCGTGGTGTCCGCGGCGTAGGAAGTGCGGAAATCACCAGCAGGGATGAGGGCAGGGCCGGCCATGGGTCAGATCCGCTCGATGTCGTGAGTGCCGAACAGGCCATAGGGCTTGATCATCAGCACGATGATGAGGACGTAGAACGGCGCGATCTCGTAGAGATTGCCCCAGTGCAGATACTCGCTGTCGACATATTGCGCGATGTTCTCGAGCAGACCGATGATGATGCCGCCGAGCACGGCGCCGCCGACCGAATCCAGCCCCCCGAGGATCGCCGCCGGAAACACCTTGATGCCGTAGGCAGCGAGCCCCGACGACACGCCGTTCACCACGGCGACCACGACGCCCGCGACTGCCGACACCGTCGCCGAAATGGCCCAGGCCATCGCGAACACGCTCTTGACGGAAATGCCGAGCGACTGCGCCACCTGCTGGTTGAACGCGGTCGCACGCATCGCAAGTCCGTATTTGGAGGCACGGAAGAACCATGCCATGCCGATCATCATGGCGACCGAGACGACAAGGCTCATGACATAGACGGTCTGAATCTGAAGCCCGAACAGGCTGACCGATTGGCTCTCGAACACACGCGGAAACGGCTGCGGATTGACGCCGTACATCCATTTCAGCGTGGCCTGGAGCACGGTCGAGAGGCCGATCGTCACCATGATCACCGAGATGATGGGTTCGCCAATCATCGGCCGCAGGATCAAGACTTGGATGGCGATGCCGAAAACGAACATGAAGACCAGCGTCATCGGCATGCCGATCCAGAACGGCACCTGGTATTTCGCCAGCAGCGTCCAGCACACCCAGGCGCCGACCAACAGCAGCTCGCCTTGCGCGAAGTTGACGACTTGGCTGGCCTTGTAAATCAGCACAAACGACATCGCGACCACGCCATAGAGCGTGCCGACCACGAGGCCGTTGACCAGGAGCTGGATGAGGAAGGCGGTGTTCATGACGGTTAATCCAGCTCGTCATTGCCGGGCTTGACCCGGCAATCCATCGTTTTGGAAAGAAGCTTGCTCGAAAGAGGATGGATGCGCGGGTCAGGCCCGCGCATGACGATCACGTGTGTCACTCCGCCGCCTCCGCCAAATGCCCGGTTCCGCCCAGATCCACCACCCGCAGTGTGGTGCGCACCCTTTGGGTAGTGCCGTCCTGGAAGCGGATCACGGTGTCGACGGGGATGTCGGCGACGCCGCGGTAAATGGCGTCGATGATGCCGGCGTATTTCTCGTTGATGACGCTGCGGCGCACTTTTCGCGTGCGGGTGAGCTCGCCGTCGTCAGCGTCCAGCTCCTTGTAAAGCAGCAGGAAGCGCGAGATGCGTTGCGCCGGCGGCAGCGTGAGATTCACGGTCTCGACCTCCTTGCGGAGCAAGGCATAGACCTCCGGCCGCGAGGCGAGGTCGCTATAAGTCGTGAACGAGAGCCGGTTCTTCTCTGCCCATTTCGAGATGATGGAATAGCGGATGCAGATCATCGCCGCGAGCGCGTCGCGGCCGGCGCCAAGCACCACGGCTTCCGCGATATAGGGCGAGAATTTCAACTTGTTCTCGATGAACTGCGGCGAGAAGCGCTCGCCGCGCGAGGTCTCGGCAAGATCCTTGATGCGGTCGATGACCACGAGCTGCCCGTTGTCGTTGAAATATCCGGCATCGCCCGACAGCATCCAGCCATCCCTGAGGTCGGCGACGCTCGCCTCCGGGTTCTTGTAGTAGCCCAGGAACATGTTGGGATGCCGCACCACGATCTCGCCGACGCCGTGAACGTCGGCATTGTCGATGCGGATCTCGACGCTGTCGGCCATCGGTACGCCGGTGGTGTCGGGATCGACCTTGCCCTCGGGGTGCAGCGTGTAGGCGCCGAGCAATTCGGTCTGGCCGTAGAGCGTGCGC
Source organism: Bradyrhizobium sp. 142 (assembly GCF_023074015.1). NCBI lineage: Bacteria > Pseudomonadati > Pseudomonadota > Alphaproteobacteria > Hyphomicrobiales > Nitrobacteraceae > Bradyrhizobium > Bradyrhizobium sp. 142. Next base: position 61,234 of record NZ_JADPKQ010000334.1, on the reverse strand, counting down.
AGGGGCACGCCCATCGCCTGGAAGAACTTGAAGGTGTCGGGGCCGAGCGCCGCGCCGCCGGTTGCAGCCGAGCGCAGACGGGTGAAGCCGAGGCGGTCGCGCAGCGCACGGAACAGGATCGCGTCGGCAAAGCCGGAACGCTTGCCCTGTTCGAGCGCGGCGAGCCCGCTTCGCATGCCCACATCGAACAGGCGCTGCTTGAAGGGTGTGGCGTCCATCACCTTGGCGCGGACGTCGGCGGCGATGGATTCCCAGACGCGCGGCGCAAACAGCACGAACGTCGGCGCGATCTCGCGCAAATCGTTCATCATCGTATCCGGCTCTTCGACGAAGTTGATCTTCATCCGGCAGAGCAGGCCTTTGCCGAGCACATAGACCTGTTCCATGATCCAGGGCAGCGGCAGCACCGAGACATATTCGTCGTCCGGCCCCTTCGGGTCGAAGGCGAGATAGGTCGCGCAATGGCCGAGCACGCGTCCGGCGGCGAGCATCGCGAGTTTCGGATGCGACGTGGTACCCGATGTGGTGCAGAGGATCGCAACGTCTTCGCCCCTGGTGGCATCCACCAGCCGATCGTAAAGCTCGGGCTCCCGCACAGCTCGCGCCCGGCCGAGCTCGGCGAATTTCTCCGCCGACATCAGCCGTGGATCGTCATATTTCCGCATCCCGCGCGGATCGGAATAGATGATGTGCTTGAGCCTTGGCACGCGCTCGGCAAGCACGAGCAGCTTGTCGACCTGCTCTTCGTCCTCGGCGAAGACAAGCTGCGCTTCGCCGTAATTGAGCAGGTAGGCGGCTTCCTCATCCAGCACGTCGCGATAGAGCCCGAGGCTCAATCCGCCGATCGCATGGGTCGCCACCTCGGCAGCGACCCAGTCCGGCCGGTTGTCGCCAATGATGCCGATGACATCCTCGCGCCCGAGGCCCAATTCGACGAGGCCGAGCGCGAAGTTGCGTACGCGGGTCTGATAATCATTCCAAGTGAACGGGCGCCAGAGTCCGAGATCCTTTTCGCGCAGCGCGATCTCGTTGCCGTGCTCCCTGGCATTCAGCCGGAGCATCTTTGGATAGGTATCGGCCTGCGCGACGCGGCCTGCGTAATCCATCATGCCGCGCTCTCCTGCGCCGGCGGGGCATCGTCTGGATCGACCAGCACCTCATCCTCCTCGCCGAGATAGGCGCGTCTGACGTGGGGGTCGGCGAGCACCGCGGCCGGATCGCCCTCGGCGATCTTGCGGCCGAAATCCAGCACCATGACACGGTGGGAGATGTCCATCACCACGCCCATGTCGTGCTCGATCATCACCACCGTCATCCCGAACTCCTCGTTGAGATCGACGATGTAGCGGGCCATGTCCTCCTTTTCCTCGAAATTCATGCCGGCCATCGGCTCGTCGAGGAGAATGAGGCGCGGCTCCAGCGCCATGGCGCGGGCCAGTTCCACGCGCTTGCGCAGGCCGTAGGAGAGGGTGCCGGCTTGCGCTTTTCGTACCGACTGGAGATCGAGGAAGTCGATGATCTCCTCGACCTTGCGGCGATGCTCGAGCTCTTCCTTGCGCGCGCCGGTGAGCCAGTAGAGCGAACCCGTGAAGAAGTTGTTCTTCAGCAGGTGATGGCGGCCGACCATGATGTTGTCGAGCACGCTCATGTGGTGGAACAGCGCAAGATTCTGGAAGGTGCGGCCGATGCCGAGCGAGGCCCGCGCATTCGGCGTCAATCCGGTAATATCGCGGCCTTGGTAGAAGAGTTGGCCTTCGGTGGGCTTGTAGCGGCCGGAAATGCAGTTCACGATCGAGGTCTTGCCGGCGCCATTGGGGCCGATGATCGAGAACAGCTCGCCCTCCTTGATGGCGAAGCCGACATCGGTCAGCGCACGGACGCCGCCGAATCGCAAGGACACGCCGCGCACTTCAAGACTGGTAGCCACCAAACAAAGCCCTCCCGGTGATGGCGCTTTTTGTGGCGCTCTTCGTCCGTTCCTCTCGGGCGATCCTAGTACGGTCGTGCCGGTGAGGCCATGCAGCAGATGGTCTCGACCGGACCGCGCGGCTTTCGTTCCCGGTCGGGATCAAAAGCCGCATTGCCCAAGGTGGCCCTCAATAGGGGAAAGCGCTATTTAGGAATGTCTCCCGGTTGACAATTCGGTGACAAAATTTTTCGGGCGGCAAGCGGCCTTCATCTTTCGTCGGATGCTGCTGAAATAATCGTGTTGCGGTGCAACAGAAGGATGGAGTGACGAAACGGTGCGGCTGGCCTCTAGATCATGATTTCAGATGATCAACTGAAGCGCGTCGCCGCCTGGTCGCGCGAACTTACCAAGCAGGAGATCGAGGTCGCCCGCGGTGGAATCACGGAGCGGTCCTACGGCACTGGCGAGACCGTTTTCATGCGCGGCGACACATTCGCCTATTGGGCCGGCATGGTGAGCGGCCTCGCCCGGATGGGCGGGGTCTCGCGTGACGGCAAGGAGACGAGCCTGGCCGGGCTGACGGCGGGGGCCTGGTTCGGCGAGGGCAGCGTGCTCAAGAACGAGCCGCGCCGCTACGACGTGGTCGCGCTGCGCGACAGCCGCGTCGCACTGATGGAGCGCAGTGCCTTCATGTGGCTGTTCGAGAACAGCGTCGGCTTCAACCGTTTTCTGGTCCGCCAGCTCAACGAGCGGCTCGGCCAGTTCATCGGCATGCTCGAGGTCAACCGCACGCTGGATGCCACCGCACGGCTCGCCCGCAGCATCGCCTTGCTGTTCAACCCGATCCTCTATCCGGAATCGACCGCGCATCTGGAGATCACCCAGGAGGAGATCGGCGCGCTCTCCGGCATGTCCAGGCAAAACGCCAACCGCGCGCTCAACCGGCTGGAGAAGGAGGGGCTGCTGCGGTTGGAGTACGGCGGCGTGACTATTTTGGATATCGATCGGCTAAGGGGATACGGGGAGGAGTGAAGCCGCGTTCGCGGCCGTAACCGCGAGCGCCGCAACCGCCGCTTGCTCTTCCGGCGCGACGAGCCCATCCTTGCCGGGATCCTGGGCCCATCTGGCCGGGTCCAGCAGACCGCGCCATCGCGGCTTCCGCAGGGTCACGACCCATGAACTGCTCTTGTTGCGGTTCCGAGGTTCAGAGCGGCTTTGCTTTCTGCCCGAAGTGCGGCACGAAGCAGCCGAACGCGTGCCCCGGCTGCGGCTATGCGTGCGCACCAGATTTCGCGTACTGCCCGAAATGCGGCGCCCTCGTCGGTGAGGCCCCCAAAGCCGGCGGGCCGGCGACGACGCGGACGAGTCCGGTGACATTCCCGATCAGGGCTGCCTCACCACCGCTGGTGCCGAATGCAACGGCCGATGCGCAACAAGCATTTCGATCGCAGCCCGACAGGATCGACAGCGAAGCAAACCGCCGCACGATTACCGTGCTGTTTGCCGACCTTAGCGGCTTCACCACGATGAGCGAGCGACTCGATCCTGAAGTCATGCAGGCGCTTCAGAACGAATTGTTCGAGGAACTGACGGCAGCGGTGCAAAGCTTTGGCGGCTTCGTGGACAAATTCATCGGTGACGCGCTGCTTGCGCTGTTCGGAGCGCCGGCCGCGCACGAAGACGACCCCGAGCGGGCCGTCCGCGCCGCGCTCGACATGATTGGCCGAACCGCGCGCCTCAGCGAACGTGCGAAGGCGTATGCCGGTTCACCGCTCCTGCTTCATGTCGGCATCAACACCGGGCACGTGGTTGCGGGCGGACTGGGAGTTGGAGTTGCCAAATCCTACTCGGTCACGGGCGATACGGTGAATACGGCTCAACGATTGCAGTCGATGGCTTCCCCGGGCGAGGTGCTGGTCGGGCCGCTGACCTACCGTCTTACGCGGCATGCATTCTCGTATGAATCGCTTGGCGAGGTCTCGCTCAAGGGCAAGATGGGCAGCGTCCTGGTTCATCGCTTGAACGGACCGCTCGATACGCCGCGTGCGGCACGCGGCCTCGATACGCTGGGCCTGAGTGCGCCGGTGATTGGGCGCGACGCCGAGCTTGCTCGTCTGGTCGACAGCCTTGATCTCGCGTGTCGCGGCGCGGCGCAACTGGTGCGGCTGGTCGGTGAAGCCGGCATCGGCAAGACGCGTCTGGTGGACGAATTCGTTGCCCACGCCCGCGATGAGGACCGTTTCGCCGGCGTGGCGATCCGGCGCGCTGTCTGCTCGCCGCTGGGCGAACAATCCTACGGCACTCTTGCCGCTGTGCTGCGCAGCGCCTACGGCATCGCGCAGAAGGCGACCGTGGCAGAGGCCCAGGCCAAGCTGGCTACGGCACTGTTGGAACTCGGCCTTGCGGTCGAAGAGGCCGATCGCCTGATGCCCCTTTATTTCCACGTTCTCGGTCTCGGCGATCCGGACGCCGCGTTGCAGCACGTCGAGCCCGAGCAGCTTCGGCGGCAGATATTCTTTGCGATTCGCACCGTGTTCGAACGGCGCCTGGTCCAGTCACCGCTCCTGATCATTGTCGAGGATCTGCACTGGGCCGATGCCGTATCGCTTGAAGCGCTGCGATTCCTGATGGACCGGCTGGAGCGTACGCGGCTGATGCTGTTGTTTACGCATCGGCCCATGCTGGAACTGGATCAGTTCGGTTCGGGTCGGATCAGCCATACAACCCTTCGATTGCTTCCGCTTGGCGATGCTGACGGACAAAAGCTGCTCGCGGCCTATTTCAGCCACGGCTGGAGTGAACCGCCGGGAAATCTGTTCAGTCGAATCCTCGATCGCGCAGGCGGCAACCCACTCTTCTTTGAGGAGATCATCCGCGGTCTCATCGAAGCTGGCGCCTTGGAGCGTGACGGCTCACGGTGGCGGATCAAGTCAGATGAGGCCGCCGCCGATATCCCGGCAAGCATTCAGGCTCTGTTACTGGCGCGCCTGGACCGGCTGCCGCATGAGGTGCGCCGGTTGGCCCAGGAGGCCGCGGTGATCGGCCCACGTTTTGATGCGGCTCTTCTCGGTGCGACGGCATCCGAGCGGACCAAGGTGGAAGCGGGGCTCGAACTTCTGTGCGATGCCGAGATTGTCGAGGAGGTCGCGGGCGCGAACTCGATCTCGCTGCGATCCTATCGCTTTACGCAAACCATGCTTCAGGACGTGATCTACCAAAACCTGCTCTTGCAGCGCCGGATCGAGCTCCATGGACGGATTGGTGCCGCGCTGGAGCGGCTCTATGGCAATGAGCCCGAGCGGCTCGAGGACCTCATACTTCTCGGACATCATTTCAGCCTGAGCGCGAGCAAGCCGAAAGGTGCGCGCTATCTGCGCGCGGCCGGCGATCGCGCCCGCGCGACCTACGCCAATGACGATGCCATCCGCTTCTACCAGCAGGCCCTCGCCGTGTTGTTGGCCGGCGGGGAACGGGAGCCCGAACGCCTGATCCTGTACGAGCGCATCGCGGAGCTGTGTGCCGCGGCCGGACGGAGAATCACGGCTGAGGAGCACTACCAGAGTGCGCTGGAAGGTCATCGCAATGCGGAGGACCGCATCGGCGAAGCGCGAATTCTCCGCAAGCTTGGCCGATTGTTGTGGGACGCCGGCAAGCGGATCAAGGCAGAGGCGCATTATGCCGAGGCGGCCGAACTGCTTGGAGGGACCGACGCGCCCATCGAGTGGGCGCACCTCCTGCAAGAGCGCGGCCGTCTCGCGTTTCGCACGGGCGATCACGTGGCCGCCGCGAGATGGGCGGACGAGGCGCTTGGCTACGCCCGATGCGTGCCGGCGGACGCCGACAGGCAAGCCGGACTTGAGGCGGCGCGCGCCATTGCGGAGGCGCTCAACACCAAGGGGGCAGCACTGGCGCGGCTTGGACGACACCAGGAGGCGGTGCGCGAGGTGGAGCAGAGTGTCGCAGCAGCCGAGGCCGCCGGTCTCCTCAACGTTGCCTGCCGCGGCTACACCAATCTCGGTGTGCTCTACACGATCGTCGACCCGGCGAAGGCCGTGGAGGTTTGCCGACGCGGACTCGATGTCGCGCGTCGGATCGGCGATCTCGGGTTCCAGGCGCGCCTTCTTGCCAATTTTGCCGTTGCCTGTTGCACCTTCACCGACAAATGTACCGAGGAGGGGGTGCCGGCTGCCGAAAAGGCGATCGAAATCGACCGCGCGCTTGATCAGCGCGAGCATCTCTCCGTGCCGTTGATCGTGCTCGGGCAAATCCATCAATGCCATTTCCGGCCCGATCTGGCTGCTCGCTGCTACAATGAGGCGATCGAGGTGGCGAGCGAAACCGGCGAGCCGCAGCAGCTGTTTCCATGCTATGATGGTCTTGCGACGCTGAACCTTGATCGAGGCGACATGCCCGAGGCCGAGCGATATTTCGCGCTGGCACAGGACGTCTGCGCGCGGCACGGGCTTGATCCCGCAGGGCTGATCGTACTGCCGTTTCTTGACTAGATCATGTGAAGGAGTGCCATCATGTCTGAACGTCACGTCGAAGGACCACTTCAACCGGGCGATCGTGCACCGAACGTCGTGCTGGACGCGATCACGCGCGAAGGAAAGATCGCGCTCGAAGACTTTCGCGGACAGAGCCCGATATTGGTCGGCTTGTATCGGGGACTGCACTGCCCGTTCTGCCGCCGCCATATCGCGGCACAGGCGCAACTTGATGCCGCCTTGCACGAGAAAGGCATCGAAAGTCTCACGGTGGTCAACACGCCGATCGAGCGCGCGCGACTCTATTTCCGTTACCATCCGTTGCCCAACCTGCTCGCCGCATCCGATCCCGAGCGGATCTCGCATCGCGCGTTCGGCCTGCCCAATATCGAGTTCACGGAGAACGAGACGGAGTGGCCGCACAAGGTCAGCATGAACGTGGTCATGAGCATGCAAGTCGACATGCCCGGCGAATTGCCCGGCCCGATGAACCGGCCGGCGGCCGCGGAGTACCTCAATAGCAAGGACGGCTATGAGATAACGGAAGCCGATCAGCGCATGGCGGCAACCGGCCAGGGCCAGCTCTTTGGGCAGTTTCTGCTGGACCGCGAGGGGGTTGTGCGCTGGAGCTTTACCGAGGTGCCCGAAGGCGGCCATCGCATGTTTGCCGCGCCGAGCCCGCAGGAACTGATGTCGGCGGCCTCGCAGGTGGCAAGCTAGGCACCACGTCTGGCGATCAATCTGCCACCTTCGGCCGCCTTTCCACCAGCGCCGCCGCTATCGCCGAGATCAGCGGGCGCATGAAGTAGTGGTCTTCGACCGGCGAAACGTCCGTGCGCAAGCTGTGTGCAGCTAACTCTCCGGAAACCGCCGGTCCTACCGACGCGATCAACGTCCGCTCGAGTCCTGCGCGCAGGCGCGCCTCGCTGCCATGCGCTTTCGCAGCTTCGAGGAGGCGGCGGACCTGGCCGAGATTAGTCAGCGCGATGGCGTCGATCCGTCCCTTCGCCATGTTGTCGATTGCGTTGACGATGCTGGCATCGGCCGCCTTGGGATCGTAGACGTAAGGCAACACCGTGTCGACCTCGGCGCCCTGGGCGGTGATCGCGCTGATCAGCGCGCTGTGGTCCTTGTCGGGATAAAGCTGGAGGCCGAGGCGGCGGCCGCCGAGTTCGAGCTTCGCCAGCATCTCGATTACGCCCTCAGTGGTCGGCTTCTCCGTCATCTGCTGCTGCTCGAGCCCGATCTCGCGCAGCGCCTTGCCAGGCTTCGGCCCGCGGGTGAATTTTCGCGATTTTGCCAGGGCGGCGACAAAGGCCTGGTCGAGCCCGCGCTCGCGCGCGAGCTTCATGATCCGCCGCAGGCCTTCGCCGGTCATCAGCACGAGGTCGTCGAAGGGCTTCTCGATGGCGCGGCGGATCCAGGCCTCGACCGGGGCGGGGTCGGGCGCATCTTGAATAGTGAACATCGGGCATTGCACGACCTCGGCGCCCTGTTCGGCGAGCAGCTTTGAAAACTGCGCCTCCTCGCGCGTTTCCAGGATCAGGATGCGGTAGCCGTTCAGTCGGTCGGCCATGGGGATGCTCCAGTCAGGATTCGCAATCGTCTCTTCATCCTGACTCCGCGCTTGACGTCGAAGCAAGTCTTGACGTTGAAGCAAGTCTAGACGTCGAAGCAAGTCTTGGGATTGGCGCAAGGGCGGGGTCGGTGATAGAGCAGGGCGCAACTCGCGGGGTTCCGCGCCGTTTGCACAAACCTTCATCAAGGCCCATGCCCGATCATCAATATGTCCTGACCCTGTCCTGTCCGGATCGCCCCGGCATCGTCTCCGCGGTGTCGACTTTTCTGGCCCATAATGGACAGAACATTCTCGACGCCCAGCAGTTCGACGATGTCGAGACCAAGAAGTTCTTCATGCGTGTGGTGTTCACCGCGGCCGATCTCGCCGTGGAACTGTCGGCGCTGCAGACCGGCTTTGCCGCGATCGCGGAACGTTTCGCCATGGAGTGGCAGATGCGCGACCGTGCCGCGCACCGCAAGGTGATGCTGCTGGTGTCGAAGTCCGACCATTGCCTGGTCGACATCCTCTATCGCTGGCGCACCGGTGAGCTGTCGATGATCCCGACCGCGATCGTCTCCAACCATCCGCGCGAAGCCTATGCCGGGCTCGATTTCGGCGGGATCACGTTCCACCATCTGCCGGTGAGCAAGGAAACCAAGCGCGAGCAGGAGGCTCAGATCCTGGACCTCGTTGCCAAGACCGGCACCGACCTCGTGGTGCTCGCCCGCTACATGCAGATCCTGTCGGATGATCTTTCGGCGAAGCTGTCTGGCCGCTGCATCAACATCCACCACTCGTTTCTGCCGGGGTTTAAGGGTGCAAAACCCTATCACCAGGCCCATGAGCGCGGCGTCAAGCTGATCGGCGCCACCGCCCATTACGTCACCCGCGACCTCGATGAGGGCCCGATCATCGACCAGGACGTCGAGCGCATCAGCCACCGCGACACGCCCGAAGATCTCGTCCGCAAGGGCCGCGACATCGAGCGCCGCGTGCTCGCCCGCGCGATCCGCTATCATCTGGATGACCGCGTCATCCCCAACGGCCGCAAGACTGTGGTGTTTATGGATTAGCGAATGGTGAGTGGCGAGTACCGAGTAGAAAAAAAGTCAGCCTCCTTATTCGCTACTCCCTATTCGCCATTCGCTCCTAACGCACCGCGTTGCCGGGTGCCGAGCCCGTCGCGCCCTTTTGCGCCTGCTCTTCCTTCTCGCGATCGGCAGCCGGCATCAGCCGCTTGCGCTCGCGCTCTTTCATGTAGGCGTCGTATTGCGGCGTGCCTGCCCGCGGCGGCGCGTCCGCCGGCAGGCCACCGGCCCATTGCGGGACGTAGTCGACCATGCCGGCCGAGAGCTTTTCGTTGACGGTGCCGCAGCCGGACAGCCCCGCGGCAAGCGCGAGAAGGATCAGGCCGGGACGGAAAGACTTCGCCATTTGTGGGGGCACGCGGGTTCGGTCTGGTTGGGCGATAAGGTCAGGCGGGTGCCGGGACAGTAGCCTTCAACAAGGTAAAATAGACTTATTCGAGGTAGGTACTTTGCTACCAAGCCGCGGCCGATCGGGCTTTTGCGATGTTCAAATTCTGCAAAAGAATGACGGAATCCTCCATCCACGCCGCTCGCCCAGTTTCTAGACTACGGCACGAGGCTTGGCGGCAAGGGGACTTGGCTTGATCGGCGAGAGGCTTTTTCGTTGACAGGTCCATTTTATTTGTACAATCGTACAAATAAAAGCGGTCGAAGTTGGGTGCTTGGCTCACCCTGACGTAACCGCGATATAGCCCCTTGCCGACGGAAAATCGGGACGCTCGGCTTGCGCCGAATGGTCGCCAAACGTCCGATTGACAAGGGCTGCGCGAAGGACGCCATTTGACGCGCGATAGGGCTCGTGCGTGAGCTATGGTGAGACAAGGACCGGGCACTCGGTCCGCCACACAAGAGGTCGGGAATTAAGGGGAGGGACATCTGATGTTCGGACGTAAACAGCTTTCTTGTAGGGTCTCCTGGAAAGCCAGTTGGGCCGCCGCACTGGCGGCCGTTGCCGGCATCGTGACCGCCGCGCCCGTCAAGGCCGAGGACGCCGTGAAAGTCGGCCTGATCCTGCCGATGACCGGCGGCCAGGCCTCGACCGGCAAGCAGATCGAGAACGCGATCAAGCTCTACATGCAGCAGAAGGGCGACACCGTCGCCGGCAAGAAGATCGAGATCATTCTCAAGGACGATGCTGCGATTCCGGACAAGACCAAGACCGCGGCGCAAGAGCTGATCGTCAACGACAAGGTCAATTTCATCGCAGGCTTCGGCGTGACACCGGCCGCGCTCGCGGCCGCGCCGCTGGCGACGCAAGCCAAGATCCCGGAAGTCGTGATGGCGGCCGGCACTTCCATCATCACCGAGCGGTCGCCCTACATCGTGCGCACCAGCTTCACGCTGGCGCAGTCCTCGACCATCATCGGAGATTGGGCCGTGAAGAACGGCATCAAGAAGGTGGCGACGCTGACCTCCGACTACGCGCCGGGCAATGACGCGCTGAACTTCTTCAAGCAGAATTTCACTGCGGGCGGCGGCGAGGTGGTCGAAGAGGTCAAGGTGCCGCTGCAAAACCCTGATTTCGCGCCGTTCCTCCAGCGCATGAAGGACGCCAAACCCGACGCGATCTTCGTGTTCGTGCCGGCCGGCCAGGGCGGCAACTTCATGAAGCAATATGCCGAGCGCGGCCTCGACAAGGCCGGCATCAAGGTGATCGGACCGGGCGACGTCACTGATGACGATCTCCTCAACAACATGGGCGACGCCGTGCTCGGCACGGTCACCGCACACCTCTATTCCGCGGCGCATCCCTCGCAGATGAACAAGGACTTCGTCGCCGCCTACAAGAAGGCTTTCGGCAACCGTCCGGGCTTCATGGCGGTGAGCGGCTATGACGGCATCCACCTGATCTATGAAGCGCTGAAGAAGACGGGTGGCGACACTGACGGCACCAAGCTGGTCGAGGCCATGAAGGGCCAGAAGTGGGAAAGCCCGCGCGGCCCGATCTCGATTGACCCTGCGACCCGCGACATCGTGCAGAACATCTACATTCGCAAGGTCGAGAAGGTCGACGGCGAACTCTACAATGTCGAGTTCGCCACTTTCGAGGCCGTCAAGGATCTCGGCAAGACCAAGAAGTGACGCGCGAAAGTGCGCCATCCCGGGGGCTCTCTCTGCACACCTCTCCCGCTTGCGGGAGAGGTCGGCGCGATCTGGGCGATGCGAAGCATCGTCCCGCGCCGGGTGAGGGCCCTCTCCACACAGGGGGAAGTGCCCGTTGCGGAAGCAGCCCCACCCCAACCCTCCCCCGCAAGCGACCGCAAGCGGGAGAGGGAGCGCAGCACAGCCCTTGGCAACACTTGAGATGACCTTCGACTCCCGATGACCGCAATCCTCACCAACCTGTTCGATGGCGTTGCCTACGGCATGCTGCTGTTCGTGCTGGCCTGCGGGCTCGCGGTCACGCTAGGCCTGATGAACTTCGTCAACCTTGCGCATGGCGCCTTCGCCATGGCCGGTGGCTATGTCTGCATGGTGCTGGTCAACCGGATGGGCTGGCCGTTCTTCGCCGCATTGCCGCTCGCTTTCGTCTCCGCAGCTGCGATCGGCATCGCGCTCGAGCGGACGCTGTACCGCCACCTCTATGCGCGCAGCCATCTCGACCAGGTGCTGTTCACGATCGGTCTGACCTTCATGTCGGTCGCCGCCGTCGACTACATCCAGGGATCGTCGCGGGTCTTCATCAATTTGCCGGCTGCGCTCCAGGGTCAGTTCGACCTGTTCGGCGTCGGTATCGGCCGCTACCGGCTGATGATCATCATGATCTGCGGCCTGCTCACCATTGCGCTCCAGATGGTGCTGGCCAAGACCCGTTTCGGCAGCCGCCTGCGCGCCGCCGTTGATGATCCCCGCGCCGCAAGCGGCCTCGGCATCAATGTGCCGCAGGTGTTCGCCTTCACGTTTGCATTTGGATGCGGCCTTGCCGGCCTCGGCGGCGCGCTGAGCGCGGAGATCCTCGGCCTCGATCCGTACTTCCCGCTGAAGTTCATGATCTACTTTCTGATCGTGGTCACCGTCGGCGGCTCGTCCTCGATCACCGGGCCGTTCCTGGCCTCGCTCCTGCTCGGCATCGGCGACGTCGCCGGCAAGTACTACGTACCAAAGATGGGTCCCTTCGTGATCTACACCATGATGATCGTGATCCTGATCTGGCGCCCGAACGGCCTGTTCGGCCGCACGGCCGCGCGTTGAGTTCGCCGATGAGCGCTTCTTCCGACGTCGGCCACCACGCCCAGCGCCAGGCACGCTGGCACTATGGCGAAGCCGCCTTCTGGCTGATCGTGCTGGCCTGCGGCTTCCTGTTTCCGACCCGCTACCTGATCATGACCGACATCCTGCGGCTGGCGCTGTTTGCGATGTCGCTCGATCTGATCCTCGGCTATGCCGGCATAGTGTCGCTCGGCCATGCCGCCTTCTTCGGCGTCGGCGCCTATGCCGCGGGGCTTCTTGCGCTTCACGGCATCGTCAACGAGCCCGTGCTCGCGCTTGTTGTCGCCGGCCTGGCCGCGATGGTGCTCGGCTTCGCCACGAGCTTCCTGGTGATCCGCGGGGTCGACCTCACCCGGCTGATGGTGACCCTCGGCATCGCGCTGCTTCTGGAGGCACTCGCCGAGCGCTTCTCCGCCATCACCGGCGGTACCGACGGCCTGCAAGGCATCGAGATGCAGCCGATCTTCGGCGAGATCCCCTTCGACATGTTCGGCAAGGCCGGGTTCTTCTATTCGCTCGCCGTGCTGTTCCTGCTGTTCCTGTTGGCGCGCCGTGTCGTGCATTCGCCGTTCGGGCTGTCACTGCGCGCGATCAAGAATAATCCGCTGCGCGCGGCGGCGATCGGCATCCCCGTCAACCGCCGCCTGATCGCGATCTATACGCTTGCGGCGTTCTACGCAGGTATTGCCGGCGCGCTCTTCACCCAGACCACGGCGATCGCCTCGCTCGACGTGTTCGCCTTCGAGCGCTCCGCCGACCTGATGCTGGTGCTCGTCATCGGCGGCACCGGCTATCTCTATGGCGGGCTGATCGGCGCGGTGCTGTTCCGCATGCTCCAGGAATTGTTCTCCACCATCACCCCGCAATACTGGCAGTTCTGGATCGGTCTCGTGCTGGTCGTGATCGTGCTGGTCGGCCGCCAGCGCCTGCATCGCTGGGCCCTGTATGTGCCGAACCTCGTGATCAAGCAGATCGCCGGACGCAAGGCCGTCGTCGCCGTGCCGGAGAGCGACGCATGACCATCGCGCTCGAAACCCAGAATCTCGAAAAGCAGTTCGGTGGCCTGCGCGTCACCCGCGACCTGTCGCTGAAGATCGAGCAGGGTGCCCGCCACGCGCTGATCGGCCCGAACGGCGCCGGCAAGACCACGGTGATCAACCAGCTCACCGGCGTACTCAAGCCGAACTCGGGACGCATCCTGCTCGAAGGCCAGGACATCACCGATCTTGCCGTGCACAAACGCGTGCTGCGCGGCCTGTCGCGTACCTTCCAGATCAACCAGCTCTATCCCGACCTGACCCCGCTCGAGACCATCGGCCTTGCGGTTTCCGAACGCCTCGGCCATGGCGGCGACTGGTGGCGGCGGATGGGGACGCGCCGCGACGTCAACGGCGAGATCGCCGATCTGCTCGCGCGTTTCCATCTGCTCGACGTCATGAACGAGCAGACCGTGACGCTGCCTTACGGCAAGCAGCGCCTGCTCGAGATCGCGGTCGCGATCGCGGCCAAGCCGCGCGTGCTGCTGCTCGACGAGCCCGCCGCCGGCGTGCCCGAGAGCGAGCGCCACGACATTCTCGCAGTCGTAGGCAGCCTGCCGCGCGACGTCACCGTGCTCCTGATCGAGCATGACATGGACCTCGTGTTCTCCTTTGCCGACCGCATCTCGGTGCTGGTCTCGGGCGCGCTGCTCACGGAGGGCCCGCCGGACCAGGTCGCGCGGGATCCGCAGGTCAAGGCGGTCTATCTCGGCGAGGAGGCGATCAATGTCTGACCTGCTGGCCATCGAATCCCTGCGCGCCGGCTATGGCGAGGCGGTGGTGCTGCCGAATATGAGCCTGCGTCTTGCCGAGGGGCAGGTGCTGGCGCTACTCGGGCGCAACGGCACCGGCAAGACCACGCTGATCAACTCCATCGTCGGCGTCACCCGCCGCTTCTCCGGCACCGTCGCGCTCGCCGGCGCCGACGTCACGACCTTGCGCCCCGACCAGCGAGCGCGCGCCGGGATCGGCTGGGTGCCGCAGGAGCGCAACATTTTCCGCTCCCTCACGGTGGAAGAGAACATGACCGCCGTGGCGCAAGTTGGCCCCTGGACGGTCGACAGGGTTTACGAGATGTTCCCGCGGCTGAAGGAGCGGCGGAGCAATTTTGGCAACCAGCTCTCCGGCGGCGAGCAGCAGATGCTGGCGATCGGCCGCGCGCTGACCCTCAACCCGAAGGTCCTGCTGCTGGACGAGCCGACCGAGGGCCTTGCCCCCATCATCGTTGAGGAACTGCTGAAGGCGATCGGGACCATCACCCGGGCCGGCGGCATCTGCTCGATTATCGTCGAGCAGAATGCGCAAAAGATTCTGGGGCTGGCCGACCGCGTTGTGATATTGGAGCGCGGAACGATCGTCCACGACGCCCCGAGCGCCGCGCTGAAGGCCGACCCCTCGGTCCTCGAGCGTCACCTCGGCGTCGCTGGGGCGGCGGTCCACTAAGAATCTCGGGAGTAAGACATGCAGCGAACCAGAGCCCCGTTCCGCGCCGACGAGGTCGGCAGCCTCCTGCGTCCGGCCAAGATCAAGGAAGCCCGCGCCAGGCTCGAGAAGGGCGAGATCTCGGCCGACGATCTGCGCAAGATCGAGGACACGGAGATCGAGAAGGTCGTGCACAAGCAGGCCTCGATCGGCCTGAAGCTCGCGACCGACGGCGAATTCCGCCGTTCCTGGTGGCATTTCGACTTCCTGGCCAAGCTGACCGGCTGCGAGCTGTTCCACCCCGAGACCGGCATCCAGTTCGCGGGTGTGGAGACGCGTCACGACGCAGTCCGCGTGATCGGCAAGCTCGACTTCCCCGATGACCATCCGATGTTGGATCACTTCCGTTTCCTGAAGAAGTGTGCCGACCAGGCCCACGTCACCGCCAAGATGACGATCCCGTCGCCGGCGGTGCTGCACTTCCGCGGCGGCCGCAAGGCGATCTCCAAGGACGTCTATCCCGAACTCGACGCCTTCTACGAGGACCTCGGCAAGACTTACCGGAAAGCCGTCAAGGCCTTCTACGACGCCGGCTGCCGCTATCTCCAGTTCGATGACACCGTCTGGGCCTATCTCTGCTCGCAGGATGAGTTGCAGAAGGCGCGCGAGCGCGGCGACAATCCGGAGGGCCTCCAGCAGATCTACGCGCGCATCATCAATTACGCGCTGGCCGAGAAGCCCGCCGACATGGTGGTGACGACGCATGTTTGCCGCGGCAATTTCCGCTCGACCTGGATTTCATCGGGCGGCTACGAGCCGGTCGCCGAGACCATGCTCGCCGGCACCAATTACGACGGTTACTTCCTGGAATACGATTCCGACCGCGCCGGCGGCTTCGAGCCGCTGCGCTTCCTGCCCAAGGGCAACAAGGTCGTCGTGGTCGGCGTCATCACCTCGAAGTTCGGCGAGCTCGAGAGCAAGGACGACGTCAAGCGCCGCCTGGAAGAAGCCGCCAAGTTCGTACCGCTGGAGCAGCTGGCGCTCTCCCCGCAATGCGGCTTCGCCTCGACCGAGGAAGGCAACATCCTCTCCGAGGAAGAGCAGTGGGCCAAGCTAAGCCTCGCGGTGGAGATCGCGAAGGAAGTTTGGGGCAACTGATCCCGTGCAGTCCGTTACCTGAGTGACGGCGAGGCCTTACTACACTCTCGGTGTCGTTCCCCGCGCAGGCGGGGAATCCAGTACGCCGCGGCTTCTCCGTACCTCTCACTGTCTCTGGATACTGGATCGCCCGGTCAAGCCGGGCGATGACAACTGAGCGCGTGGCGAGTAGCGCGACGCTTCTGATACGCAGCGCTCACTTCTCCGCCAGATAAACCTCGCCCAGCAGCGACGAGTTCGACCACGGCACCTGCTTGCTCTTGGTCGACGAGACCACTTCCGCCCGCACCCGCGTCAGCATCTGCTGCACTTCCAGTCCCGCCGTGCCGAGGTGACGGGAGAGGGCGGCCGAGAACGGTGAGTTGGCGCCTTCGCCGTCGAGCGCGACCTGGCGGGGCGCGGTCGCGAATGCGATCAGCGTGCCGGCGCCCAGCGTTGCACCGGCGCCCAAGCCCGTCGGCGCGGCGAGGCCCGATGCGCCCTCGATGCCGCGACTGGCGCCCGTGGATGCGACCTGCTGCGCCATCGGATTGTTGCGGCAGGCATCGAAGATCAGGATGTTGGTACGGACCTGGTCGTCGAGGCCGGCCATGATCGTGTCCATGTCGATCATCGCATCAGTCATGCTCGCGCCCTGCTTGAGCTCGACGTCGACGGGAATGAGATAGTTGCGGCCGTCGACCTGCACGCCATGGCCGGCATAGTAGACCACCGCGACCCGGGCTTGCGCCGCCTCGCGCAGAAAGTCGCGCGTCTTGTTCTGCATCGCTGTGCGGTCGAGGTCGACGCCTTCCGACACGATGAAGCCGATGTCGCGCAGGCTCCTGGCGACGGCGCGTGCGTCATTGGGCGGATTGGGCAGCGCCTTGACATGCGCATAGGCGCCGTTGCCGATGATCAGCGCCATCCGCGTGCCGCGAACGGCCGGAGCAGGCGAGGGGACTGACGCTGCGCCGGTCTGCTGCTGCGACGGGGCCACGGTCGGGGTCGGCGCATCGCGTGGGATTGGCGCGACTGCATCCGTCACCAGCGACAGACGCACTTTTGCGGTCGCCTGATTGGCCTTGCTGTCGGCATCGGAGGCCGCGATCGCCAGCGTCGCCTTGTAGTCGTCCCCCGCGCGGGCGTAATCGCCCTTGGCCTCATAGGCCAGCGCGCGATGGGTGTAACCCGCGATCAGCACGCTGTTCGGCGGCGTCATGATGTTAGCGGGCGGCTTCTCCCTGGCGAGCCGGATCGCCTCGGAGCCATCGGCAATGGCGCGATCGAGATCGCCCTTGGCGCGCCAGATCGCGGTGCGGTTGATCAGCGGCTGCGGCAGCGTCGGATCGAGCCGGATCGCCTGGTTGATGTCGGCGAGCGCGCCGTCGAGCTCGCCGAGCGCCGCCTTCGCGATGCCGCGGTTCTGGAACGAGAACGCCGATTTCGGCTCCAGCTTGATCGTGGCATCGTAGTCGGCGATCGCCTTCGTGTAATTGCCTTTGCCGCGCCAGGCATTGCCGCGGTTGTGGAAGATCGTGCCATCAGGCGGACCGACCTTTAGCGCATCGTCGAAATCCGCGATCGCGATGTCGTACTCGCCCCTGTCGTAATAGGCCGAGCCACGCAGATCGTAGGCCGCCTGGCTCGGCTGGATCCGGATCGCCTCGGTCGCGTCAGTGATGACCTTTGCGTAATCGCCCTTCTTGTTCCAGCCGACCGCGCGCCAGAAATAGACGGTCGCGAGCTGCTGGCTCTTGAACACCTTCAGCGCGATGATCTTGGTGCAGGCATCGATCATCTGGTCCGCCGGCGTAGTGTCGGTGGTGCAGAGCGGCCCGAGCTGACTGCGCGCCAGCGCAAATGCGGGCGCAGACCACAGGACTGCGGCGAGCAGGAAGAGCGCGACGAGCAGGCGGCACATGGTGGTGATCCCGTCAAAGGAGGGGGCGCTTGTTTGTTGTACGGCAGTGCGTCGGGGTTCACGTTCCCGTCATTGGAAGTGAAGTAAAGCAACGGTGGGTATTCCCCCGGTGGGCAGACTTTGCTAAAGGGGCGAGTCCCAACATGTCTGCCCACCGCAGTCCCACTGATGAAAAACGGCGAAATCCTCAGCCAAATCACCGAGTTCTGCCGCAAGGCGGACATGGCGGAATCGACGTTTGGCCGGCGAGCGGTGAACGATGGGAAGCTGGTGCAGCGGCTGCGCGAGGGCAAGCGCATCACCATCGACACGCTGGACCGGATCCAGGCGTATATGGCGGCGTCGATGACCGGCGGCCTGCCGCCGCCGCGGGGACTTCAGGTGCCCCCGGAAAAGCGCGATCCGCGCGGCAATTTCCGCTTCTTCGAGAACCGGCAGAAGTACCTGCTGTTCGTCCACACCTGCAGCGAAAAGCGGGTCGTCGCCGATCGCGTGGCGCTCGAGCTTGCCACCATCCATCCCCGCCCGCCGGCACTGCGCATGTTCGACGCGGGTGTCGGTGACGGCACGGTGCTGGCGCGGGTGCTGCGCGCAACGCACCAGCGCTTTCCGCACATGCCATTCTACGTCGCCGGTAAGGAACTCAGTCTCGAAGACCTGCGCCTGACCCTGGAGAAGGTGCCGGATCGCATTTTCGAGCATCCGGCGTCGGTGTTCGTTTTTACCAACATGTTCTATTCGGAGGCGCCCTGGCTGACGCCGGCATCGCCTGCGGCAGCCGCTGCCACCGTCTGGCACGAAGTCCCGCTCCGGGGTGAATCATCGGGAGAGTTCGAGCAGCAGATCGTCGAGCTGAGGCCGTTCCTGGAGCAGAACTGGCGCGCCGCGATCAGCCCGCGCACGGCCATGCCGTTGTACGAACGGCCCGTCGTCCTCGTGCTCTATCGCGAGGACCACAGGTTCCTGCTGGATTCGACCATTCCACGGCCGGGCCAGACCGAAGCCAATTTCGACCTCATTATCGCATCCCAACCCTACCGTGCCCTGTCCTCGGTCAATTTTCGGGCAAAGCGGATCATTGCGCCGCTGGCTCGGGCGCTTCGGCCAGGCGGGCGGCTGATCGGAATCCACTCCCACGGCCAGGATCCGGGCATGGAAATGATCCAGGCGATCTGGCCTGGAGAAAATCCTTTCTCGGTGAGCCGCCATGAGCTATTGCGCGCGGTGAAGTACGAGCTTGGATCGTTGGGCCGCGACCTAAATTTTAATGCCTATGCGGACAACCGTTCGATCTTCAGGTATGATATGGAAGCTCTGCCCAACGAGGTGACGGGTACCATCGGAACCTCGACGGCCTTTGCAGCGTGGAATGCGGCGGTGTATGTCGCTCAGATCGAGGACGACCGATTGACAGAAATGACTCAAAACGGCCGCACTCTGGACGCCGCCAGGGACGTGCTGCGAAAGTACAACGGGCTCTGGTTTCTCGACGAATCCTACGTCATCTCGCGACGGCGTGACTGACATCATCCGAAAGTAAACATCGCAAACGACCGCCGGCTAGCGGCGGGACAGGGGGTTACTGATGCGTGCGTCCTATCTCTTCACCAGCGAGTCCGTGTCCGAAGGGCATCCCGACAAGGTCTGCGACCGGATCTCCGATGAAATCGTCGATCTGTTCTACCGCGAAGGGCCGAAAGCCGGCATCGATCCGTGGGCTATCCGCGCCGCCTGCGAGACGCTCGCGACCACCAACAAGGTGGTGATCGCCGGCGAGACCCGCGGTCCGAAGTCCGTGACCAACGAGCAGATCGAGGGTGTCGTCCGCGGCGCGATCAAGGACATCGGTTACGAGCAGGACGGCTTCCACTGGAAGACCTGCGACATCGAGATCCTGCTGCATCCGCAGTCGGCCGACATCGCGCAGGGCGTCGATGCGCTGCAGCCGGGTGAGGTCAAGGAAGAAGGCGCGGGCGACCAGGGCATCATGTTCGGCTACGCCACCAACGAGACGCCCGACCTGATGCCGGCGCCGATCTTCTACGCCCACAAGATCCTGCGCCTGATCTCCGAAGCGCGCCACTCCGGCCGCGAGAAGGTGCTGGGCCCCGACTCCAAGAGCCAGGTCACCGTGCAGTACGAGAACGGCAAGCCGGTCGGCGTGCGCGAGATCGTGGTGTCGCACCAGCATCTGGTCGAGGACATCTCGTCCAAGCAGATCCGCGACATCGTCGAGCCCTATGTGCGCGAGGCGCTGCCGGAGGACTGGATCACGTCGAAGACCATCTGGCACATCAATCCGACCGGCAAGTTCTTCATCGGCGGTCCTGACGGTGACTCCGGCCTGACCGGTCGCAAGATCATCGTCGACACCTATGGTGGCGCGGCCCCGCATGGCGGCGGCGCGTTCTCCGGCAAGGATCCGACCAAGGTCGATCGTTCGGCAGCCTATGCGGCGCGCTATGTCGCCAAGAACATCGTCGCGGCCGGTCTTGCTGACCGCTGCACGCTGCAGCTTGCCTACGCCATCGGTGTGGCGCGGCCGCTGTCGATCTATATCGACACCCACGGCACCGGCAAGGTGTCGGAGGATCAGCTCGAGGAGGCCGCCGCCAAGGCGATGGACCTCACCCCGCGCGGCATCCGCAGCCATCTCGATCTCAACCGCCCGATCTACGCGCGCACCTCGGCCTACGGTCATTTCGGCCGCACGCCCGACAACGAGGGCGGCTTCTCCTGGGAGAAGACCGACCTGGTCGAGCAACTCAAGCGCGCGCTCTGATGCTCTTAACCTCGCCCCGCTTGCGAGGAGAGGTCGCCGTCAACGGGTCCGCGCGAAGCGCGGCCCGATGACAGGCTCACTAACACGCAGAACTCACTGACCAGGAAACAGACATGAACGCGAAGCCCGGCTTCACCGATTACATCGTCAAGGACATTTCGCTCGCCGATTTCGGCCGCAAGGAGCTCTCGCTCGCCGAGACCGAGATGCCGGGCCTGATGGCAACCCGCGAGGAATACGGCCCCAAACAACCTTTGAAGGGCGCGCGTATCGCCGGTTCGCTGCACATGACGATTCAGACCGGTGTGCTGATTGAGACGCTGGCAGCGCTCGGCGCCGACATTCGCTGGGTCTCCTGCAACATCTATTCGACGCAGGACCACGCCGCGGCGGCAATCGCAGCCGCCGGCATTCCGGTGTTCGCCGTCAAGGGCGAGACGCTGACCGAGTACTGGGACTACACCGCCAAGCTGTTCGACTGGCACGGCGGCGGTCACCCGAACATGATCCTCGATGACGGCGGCGACGCCACCATGTACGTCCATCTCGGTCTGCGCGCCGAGAACGGCGACACCAAGTTCCTGGACAAGCCGGGTTCGGAAGAAGAGGAAGTCTTCTTCGCGCTTCTGAAGAAGCAGCTCAAGGAAAAGCCGAAGGGCTACTTCGCCGAGATCGCCAAGAGCATCAAGGGCGTTTCCGAAGAGACCACCACGGGCGTGCATCGTCTCTATGACATGCAGAAGGCCGGCACGCTGCTGTGGCCGGCCATCAACGTCAACGACAGCGTCACCAAGTCGAAGTTCGACAACCTCTATGGCTGCCGTGAATCACTGGTCGACGGCATCCGCCGCGGCACCGACGTGATGATGTCCGGCAAGGTCGCGATGGTCGCAGGCTTCGGCGACGTCGGCAAGGGTTCGGCCGCCTCGCTGCGTCAGGCCGGCTGCCGCGTCATGGTCTCCGAAATCGATCCGATCTGCGCGCTGCAGGCGGCGATGGAAGGCTACGAAGTCGTGACCATGGAAGACGCCGCGCCGCGCGCCGACATCTTCGTCACCGCCACCGGCAACAAGGACATCATCACTATCGAGCACATGCGCGCGATGAAGGATCGCGCCATCGTCTGCAATATTGGTCACTTCGACAACGAGATCCAGATCGCGGGTCTGCGTAACCTGAAGTGGACCAACATCAAGCCGCAGGTCGACGAGATCGAATTCCCCGACAAGCACCGCATCATCATGCTGTCGGAAGGCCGCCTCGTGAACCTCGGCAATGCGATGGGCCATCCGTCCTTCGTGATGTCGGCCTCCTTCACCAACCAGACGCTGGCGCAGATCGAGCTTTTCGCCAACAACAAGGACGGCAAGTACAAGAAGGAAGTCTATGTGCTGCCGAAGTCGCTCGACGAGAAGGTCGCACGCCTGCATCTCGCCAAGATCGGCGTCAAGCTGACCGAACTGCGCAAGGACCAGGCCGACTACATCGGCGTCAAGCCGGAAGGTCCGTACAAGAGCGACCACTACCGGTACTGAGCCAACAGTTAGATCGATTATCGACGCGAAGCCCCGGAGCGATCCGGGGCTTCGTTGCTTTGAGAATGGCGCGCGTTTCGTTCAGGTTGTGTCCGAGCCCTTTGCTGGTTGACGGGCCGCACCCGCAGGCGGACAATTGTGGTCAGCGGAGGACACCATGCCACAAGAACATGTCGACGTGCTGATCGTCGGTGCCGGGCTGTCCGGCATCGGCGCGGGCTATCACTTGCAGACTAAATGCCCGACAAAGAGCTACGTCATCCTGGAGGGCCGCGACTGCATCGGCGGGACCTGGGACCTGTTCCGCTATCCCGGCGTCCGCTCCGACAGCGACATGTTCACGCTCGGCTATTCCTTCAAGCCGTGGACCGACCCGAAGGCGATCGCCGACGGCTCGCAAATCCTCGACTACGTGCGCGAGACCGCGGCCGAGAACGGCATCGACAAGCACATCCGCTTCCACCATCGCGTCAAGCGCGCGGCGTGGTCGACGAGTGAGGCGCGCTGGGCCGTCGAGGCCGAACGCACCAAGAGTGAGGGCGCGACCGAGACCGTGCGCTTCACCTGCAATTTCCTGTTCATGTGCTCAGGCTATTACAAATACGAGGCGGGCTATACGCCGGAGTTCAAGGGGGTGGCGGATTTCGCCGGCCGCATCGTGCATCCGCAGAAATGGACCGAGGATATCGACTACGCGGGCAAGCGCGTCGTCGTGATCGGCTCGGGCGCGACCGCGGTCACGCTGGTGCCGGAGCTTGCCCGGACGGCCGCGCAGGTCACCATGCTGCAGCGTTCGCCGACCTATGTGGTGTCGCGCCCCGCGCAGGATCCCGTCGCCAACAAATTGCGCCGCAATCTGCCGACGCGGCTGGCCTATCGCCTGATCCGCTGGCGCAACGTCATGTGGGGGATGTTCTTCTTCCAGCTCAGCCGGCGCCGCCCCGCCAAGGTGAAGGAGCTCATCCTCAATGGCGTGAGAAGCGCGCTCGGCTCCGGCTACGATGTCGCCACTCATTTTACTCCGGGCTACAATCCATGGGATCAGCGGCTGTGCCTGGTGCCGGACGGTGATTTGTTCAAGGCGATCCGCGAGCAGCGCGCCGCCGTCGTCACCAGCGAGATCGACTCGTTTACGCGCGACGGCATCCGCCTCAAGGACGGCAGCGAGCTCGCCGCCGACATCATCGTGACGGCAACGGGGCTCGTGCTCCAGGCCGTGGGCGGGCTCGATGTGAGCGTCGACGGCCGCACCGTCGATTTCGCCAGCACGCTGACCTACAAGGGCATGATGTATGCCGACGTGCCGAACATGGCTTCGGCGCTCGGCTACACCAATGCGTCCTGGACTTTGAAATGCGATCTCACCTGCGAATATGTCTGCCGGCTGATCAACTACATGGACCGGCACAATTTTCGCCAGTGCATGCCCCACAATGATGATCCGACGATATCGGCGCAACCCTCGCTTGATTTCACCTCTGGTTACGTGCAGCGCTCGATCGCGAAGATGCCGAAACAAGGTTCGAAGCGGCCGTGGCGTCTCCACCAGAACTACGCTCTCGACATCGTCTCGCTGCGCTTCGGCTGGATCGACGATGGCGTGATGCGGTATTCCTGATCTCCGTATGTTGTCGGACGGGGCCGTTGACCCCTTGAGCTGAATCGCCACTTGAAGTAGTGTTTTTGCGTTGCATGCAGCGTCTGAGTTCCGCGTCGCTGACATTGAGGGGAGCGCGGAACATGCACGTCCTTACTCTGGTCACGCAAAAAGGCGGAAGCGGCAAGAGTACGCTGGCTGTTGGGCTCGCGGTGGCCGCCATGGCCCGCGGAGAGCGTGTCGCGCTTGTCGAGGCGGACGCCCAGGGCACGATCTCGAAATGGAGAGAGCGCCGCGAAAATCCTCACCCGCGCGTCGAGCGCGTCGACGAACCTGCTGAAATCGAGCAGATCTTATCTCGCCTCGAGGCCGAAGGGGTCTGGCTCGCGATCATCGACACCGCCGCCACGAACAATGCCTTGGCGGCGCGCGCCATTGCCAGTGCCGATCTTTGCCTCATCCCGGCTCGTCCGAGCCCGGCCGATATCGAAGCCGCAATACCTACGCTGATCGCTATTCGCAGGCTCGATCGCCGGTTTGGCTTCATCCTCAATCAGACGCCCACACGGGGTTGCCGGCTGAGCGAAGCGGCCACCTCGCTCAACTCGCTCGGCTTGCTTGCGCTCCCCTTCATTGGGCAGCGCAACGACCACCAGGATGCGCTGGGGGCGGGGCTGGGCGTGACCGAGTTCGCGCCGGAGGGAAAAGCTTCGGAGGAAATCGTGGCCCTGTGGGGTTGGATCTCGGAACGCCTTATCATGGAGTCGAATGATCATGGGCAAGCCGCGCTCAAGACAGCCTGCTGACATTGCACGCGCCAGGCGTCGTTCGCTGGTGGCGCTGGCCGCGGAGGTGAGCCGCGCCGTCGACGAGGGCTTGGCGATGCCCCCGGGCTCGATCACCATCGACCGTCAGGATGCGCCGCAGATCGCGCAAGCAGCGCCTGCTTCGACGACGGTGCCGACACAGGAAGCCGCCAGCGTCATCGCTGCAACGATTGAGCCTCCGGGCAGCACCACCGCCGATCTTATCCTGGACATGGCCAAGGACTGTCAGGCTCGTGCCTTGGAGGGCATGAAGGCTGGTGTTCACGTTGCGCTGGATTATGCCAAGGACCTGGCCAAGCCACGGCTAGCCGGTGGGGCACCGGAGGTCGAGGGCGTCGCCGCCGCGGAAAGCCACCTCATCGAGGCGATTGGAACGGCAGCCGAGTGTCGCACCGTCGTGCTCGAACTGATGAAAGTCAATGCGGGCGCTACGCTGGAGTATGCGCGGGAGTTGGGCCGTGCGACAACGTTTGCGGACTTGGTTGAGCTGTCGAGCGCGCATGCGCGAAAGCAATGCGAGCTGGTCCTGAAGCAAACCGAGTTGCTAAAATCGCTTGCTCAGAACATCGCAAAGCCCGGTGCCAGCTAGCGCCGGTCGCCGACGCGGTTGCGCCCGGAATCTGCGCGGGCCGGCCATGCGTTGTTTCGCGTATACGGCCCTCCGGCTGAATCGGCCATGCTGCCCGAACGGTTAACGCGGGATTAACCGGTAAGTCCTAGCCTATCTCGGCCGGGTACTCGCAACGCCGAGGTGAGCCCAATGGAAGCCCAGAAGATCGCGGTCGACGCCGTCGTCGCGCTGACCGATTGCGACCGCGACGCCGTCATCGCCTTCATTCGCCGGCTCTATCTCGCCGGCGTCACCGACCCCAAGCGTCTGACCTTCAAGGGGCTCCAGGCGTTGTCGCGGGCGTGATTCGGTTCGTTTCGGTCTGTTTCATCTCTGGTCTCTCTGCAGAGTGATTGCAACCTAGCGGTCAATATCTTGCCGCTCGGGCCGGGCCGGGGTAGAGGACGTCCCCAGCTGTGTCACTGGGGAACGGGAGATGTTGAAACAGCTTTTTGCGCCGCAACTTGTCGTGCTCTATGTGCTTGCGACATCGACGATTTACGTTCACTTCCGAGGCAAGCAGCGGCTGCGTTTCGCGCGCCAGCTCGGCGACCACTCGACCTATCTCGCGCCCTACAACGTGCTGATGTATGCGGGCTCGGCCGTGCCGAACAGGCCGGTGATCTCGGTCGATCAGTTTCCAGAGCTCAAGCCGCTCGGCGACAATTGGGAAACAATTCGCGACGAGGCCATCCGCCTGTTCGACGAGGGCTTTATCCGCGCCGCTGCGAAGAACAACGACTGGGGCTTCTACTCCTTCTTCAAGAGCGGCTGGAAGCGCTTTTACCTGAAATGGTACGACGACTTCCTGCCCTCGGCACGGACGCTTTGCCCGAAGACGGTGGAGCTGTTGAATTCGATTCCGAGCGTGCATGGCGCGATGTTCGCGATGCTGCCGCCGGGCGGCAAGTTAGGGGCGCACCGCGATCCCTTCGCTGGCTCGCTGCGCTACCACCTCGGTCTCGTCACGCCGAACTCGAACAAGTGCTGCATCCTGGTCGACGGCGTCGAATGCGTCTGGCGCGACGGCGAGGCCTTCATGTTCGACGAGACCTTCATCCACAGCGCTGAGAATGCGACTGACGTCAACCGCATCATTCTGTTCTGCGACGTCGAGCGTCCGATGAAATACGGCTTCATGACCGCGATCAACCGCTGGGTCAGCCATCACATCGTCAAGGCGTCGGCCACCCAGAACGTCGATGGCGAGAGCGTTGGCGTGCTCAACAAGGTGTTCGGCAAGCTCTACGAGATCCACCTCGCGAGCCGCAAGGTCAAGGATTGGAACCGCAACGTCTACTACACCCTCAAATATTCGCTGACGACGCTGATCCTCGGTCTGATCGTCATGTCGGCACTGCGGTGATCGCCGCAGTCACTGGAGCAGGCCATGGCCCCCTTGCCGACCGCGAGCGCGGAGATAACGCAGTTCTTCCACCAATGGCTGGAGACCTTTGCAGGCTTCGTGCGCGATGTCGACTACGCCTCGGCGAGGCCGCTCTTTCATCCTGATGTGCTTGCCTTCGGCACGCATAGCGATGTCATCCCCGGCCTGGACCAATGGGTCACGACGCAATGGGATAACGTCTGGCCAAAGACGGCCGACTTCCGTTTCGTCCTTGAGCAGACCGCGGTTCTGGCATCTCCCGACGGCGCGATGGCGACGGTAATCGCGCCGTGGACGAGCACCGGCTACCATCCCGACGGCAGTCCGTTTCCACGTCCCGGACGGGCAACGATGGTGTTTGCCAGGGATGCCGACGGCTGGCTGTGTGTGCATTCCCATATGTCGCTCAACCGTGGTGTGCCGCAGGCAAGCCACGCCGATCGACCGGTGAAGGCCTGGTAGATCGAATCCGGCATGTCCACGCCATCGGAACAGAAAAAAGCCCCGGTCCGTCCGGGGCCTTTCGATTTGAAAAACGTTGTGCAGCCTATTCCGGCTGGCCGATCGAGACCCTCAGCGCGCCGACGCCGTCGACGCCGCATTCGAGCTTGTCGCCCGGCTGGAGCTGCGACACGCCGGCCGGCGTGCCTGTCATGATGATGTCGCCGGCGGCGAGCTTCACCTGCTGCGAAAGCTGCCAGATGATCTCCGGCACGTTCCAGATCAGCTCGGTGAGGTCGCCCTTCTGCGCTTCCTTGCCGTTGACCGTGAGCCAGATTTTGCCCTTGGCGGGATGGCCGATCTTCGCGGCCGGCTGCACCGCGGAGCAGGGCGCGGAATAATCGAACGACTTGCCGATCTCCCAGGGACGCTCCTTCTTGCGCGAAGCGAGCTGGAGGTCGCGGCGGGTGAGATCGATGCCCACGGCATAGCCGTAGACGTGGTCGAGCGCCTTGTCGGCCGGAATGTTCAGGCCGCCGCTCTTCATCGCGACGATCAGCTCGACCTCGTGATGTAGATCCTTGGTCAGCGGCGGATAGGGAATGGTCGTGCCATCGGGCACCAGCATGTCGGCGTGCTTGGCGAAGAAGAACGGCGGCGCGCGCTCGTCATTACCCATCTCGCGGATGTGCTCGAGATAGTTGCGGCCGACGCACCAGATGCGGCGCACCGGATAGCGGCCGGACTCTCCGACGACGGGAAGCGATGGTTGCGGCGGAAGCGGGACGACGTAGGAGGCGGCGTTCATGAAGCGATCTCGCTGCTCTTGGGGTGACTCTTGCGGTGAGAGGAATGCTAGGCGGTTGCACCGATCGACACCAGCCCCAAGGGGCTGGTGTCGTGATGTTGCAGTCGGAAGAACGAGGCGTAGCGGCCCGAGCGGCGGAGCAAGTCGTCGTGCCGGCCCTGCTCGACGATTTCGCCGCCCTCGACCACCAGGATCGCATCCGCGTGCATGATGGTGTGCAGGCGATGGGCGATCACGATAGTGGTGCGGTTCCGGCAGAGATGCTCGATCGCCTCCTGCACCTGCTTCTCGGACTCGGAATCGAGCGCCGCGGTGGCCTCATCGAGCAGGATGATCGGCGCGTTCTTGAGCAGCGCGCGCGCGACCGCGATGCGCTGGCGCTGGCCGCCCGACACTTGGGTGCCGTGCTCGCCGACCGGCGTGTCGTAGCCGAGCGGAAAGCTCATGATGAAATCATGCGCGCAGGCCGCCTTCGCGGCATCGATGATTTGGTCTTCGGTCGCGCCCGGCCTGCCGAAGGCGATATTGTTGCGGATGGTGTCGCGGAACAGATAGACGTCCTGGCCGACATAGGCGGTCTGCGCCCGCAGCGACTTTCGCGAGATCGAGCCGATCGACTGGCCGTCGATCACGATGTCGCCCTGCGTCACCTCGTAGAAGCGCAAGAGCAGCGCCAGCACCGTCGACTTGCCGCCGCCGGAGGGGCCGACCAGCGCGGTGACCTTGCCGGGCTCGGCGACGAAGCTCATGCGGTTGAGCACGGTCTCGCCGGTCCGATAGGAGAAGCTGACGTCGCGCAGCTCGATGCGGGCATCGGACAGCTTCAGTGCCGGCTTGTCATCGTCGGATTGCTCGCTGGCCGGGCTGTCGACCACTTCGAGCAGCATGCGCGCGCCGACGAGCTGGCTGTTCAGGTCGATGTTGAGCCGCGCCAGCCGCTTGGCCGGCTCGGTCGCCATCAGGAACGCGGTCATGAAGGAGAAGAATGCGCCGGGCGTGGCGTTGAGTGCAACCACGCTGTAACCGCCATAGAGCAGGCAGCCGGCGACCGCGAAGCCGCCGAGCATTTCCATCAGCGGGTTGGAGCGGTTGGCGACTCGGGCCATCTTGTTGGCGTTGCGCTCGACGATTGCGATGTTCTCGTCGATGCGCTTCTGCATCGTCTCTTCGAGCGTGAAGGCCTTGACGGTGCGGATGCCCTGCAGCGATTCCTGCATCGTTTCCATAATGTCGGCAGTGCCGGTGAACTGATTGAAGGCGAGACCCTTGATGCGCTTGACCAGCTTGCGCAGTACCAGCATCGCCGGCGGTACCGCGACGAGGCCGATGAACGACATCAGCGGATCCTGCCACACCATCACGCCGATCATGGCGAGCAGCATCATGAGGTCGCGCCCGACGGCGTTGACCAGCATGTTGAGGACGTCGGTGATGGACTTTGCGCCGGCCGTCAGCCGCGCCAGAAATTCCGATGAGTGCCGCTCGGAGAAGAAGCCGACGTTCTCGCGCATCAACTTAGCGAACAATTGCCGCTGATTAGTGGCAAGGATCGCGTTGCTGATCTTGGTCAGGATCACCATGTGGCCGTAGGTCGCCACGCCCTTGATGAACAGCAGGATCACTGTCACGCCCGAGAACATCGCGATGCCCGGGATGTTCTTGTCGACATAGGCCTGGTTGATGACCTGACCGAGCACGTAGGTCGCGCCCGCGGTCGAGCCTGCGGCAAGTGCCATCAGCGCGAAGGCAACCAGGTAGCGCCGCCAATAGATGACGCCCTGTTCCGTGACCAGGCGGCGAATCAGGACCGCTGCCGCATAGGGATCGTCGGTAATTTTCTTTGGAAACTGGGCCATCCGCAGTCCATTGACGGCACAGGAAAAAGCCTGCCCGCGCGTCAGGGATCGAACGGCCTCTGTGCCCGCTAAAGCTACGCTTTTCAAGCCCAATTAAGGGCTTGCGCCTGGATGGATTCTAGGCCGAGGCGGCGCGGCGGAGCTCGCCATGATGCTCGCGGAACAGCTTGTCCTCCCAGGCCAGCGCGTGCGCAGCGATGGTCTCGAGATCGTCGTATTGCGGTTTCCAGTCGAGCAGGCTGCGGATGCGGCCGGTGTCGGCGACCATGGTCATGATGTCGCCGGGCCGGCGCGGCGCGTATTGCACGGCGAAGCTGCGCCCCGAAACCCGCCGTACCGCGTCGATGGTCTCCAGCACCGAATAACCGCGGCCATAACCGCAATTCAGCGTCGTCGAGGCGCCGCCGCGGCGCAAATACGACAGCGCCGAGCGATGCGCCTGCGAAAGGTCGGTGACGTGGATGAAGTCGCGGATGCAGCTGCCGTCCGGGGTCGGATAGTCGGTGCCGAACACGTCGATCTTGGCGCGCTGGCCGGTCGCGGCCTCGACCGCGATCTTGAGCAGATGCGTGGCGCCGACAGTGGCAAGGCCAATGCGGGCCTGCGGATCGGCGCCGGCGACGTTGAAATAGCGCAAGGTCACATATTGCATGCCGTAGGCCGAGGCGACGTCGTGCAGCATGATCTCTGTCATCAGCTTCGACGAGCCGTAAGGCGACAGCGGCCGCGTCGGCGCGTGCTCGGGCACCGGCACCTGGTCCGGATTGCCGTAGACGGCGGCGGTTGAGGAGAAGATGAAGCGGCCAATGCCGCGCTTGACCGCGACGTTGAGCAGGTTGCGCGCGGTGGTGAAGTTGTTGCGGTAGTAGCCGAGCGGATCGCGCATCGACTCCGGCACGACCACCGAGCCCGCGAAATGGATAATGCTCTCGATGTTGTGCTGGCCGATCACGCCTTCGACCAGGTTCTCGTCGCCGGCATCGCCGATGAACAGCGGCACGCCCTCGGGCAGGTAGGCGGAAAAACCCGTGGAGAGATCGTCGATCACGACGACGTCCTCGCCGGCTTCCGCCAGCGCCAGGACCGTGTGACTTCCGATATAGCCGGCGCCGCCGGTGACAAGCACAGTCATGGTCTCACCCGTCTTCGATCAACGCGTGAAGCTAACGTTTATGCGGTGAAGAGGGGGTTTCGGCGCGGCTGAACTGGCCACTATGCTTAATGTTGCGTATAGGACCTTTTCGAAACGGAGCATGACGTGGCGAATACCCCGGGCGATCTGCAGGTGATCGTGCCAAATCTGCACAGGCGCTATTCCGGGGTCACCGCGACCAACCGGATGGTGGCGCCGCGGCTGGCGAAGCTGTTCCGCGCCGGCTGGTTCGGCTCGGACGCGCCGGAGGGGATTGCGCGCATCGGCATTGCCGACGTCCTGAAATTATGGCGCCGCCGCACGCCGCTGATCTGGCACGCGCGCCGCAACAACGAGATGATCGCGGGCGTCGCGCTGCGCGCGCTCGGCTGGCCGCTCAAGCTCGTCTTCACCTCGGCGGCGCAGCGCCATCACAGCTGGATCACGCGCTGGCTGATCCGGCGCATGGACGCGATCATCGCAACCTCCGACATCTCCGCGTCGTTCCTGAAGGTGAAGGCGACCGTGATCCCGCATGGCGTCGACACCGACGTCTATGCGCCGCCGCAAGATCGCGCGGCGGCCTTTGCGGAAAGCGGCCTGCCGGGCCGCTACGCGATCGGCTGCTTCGGCCGCGTGCGCGCGCAGAAGGGCACAGACGTGTTCGTCGACGCGATGTGCATTCTGTTGCCGCGCTATCCGGATTTCAGCGCCGTCATCATCGGCCAGGTCACGGCGGAGCAGACGTCCTTTGCCAACGATCTGAAGCGGCGGATCGAGGCCGCCGGCCTGCAATCGCGCATCGTTATCACCGGGGAGCTGCCGATCGATGAGGTGCAGCGCTGGTACCAGCGGCTGACCATCTACGCCTTCACCTCGCGCAATGAAGGTTTCGGCCTGACGCTGATCGAGGCGATGGCGGCGGGCAGCGCACTCGTCGCCGCGCGCGCCGGCGCGGCCGAACTGGTGGTTGAGGACGGCGTCACCGGCGTGCTGATGCCGCCGGGAGATGCCGATGCGCTGGTCGCCGCGTTGGAGCCGCTGATGCGCGACGTGGCCGCGGCGACCGCAATGGGCGAGTGTGGCCGCGCCCGTGTGCTTGCGAAGTTCAGCCTCGATGCCGAAGCGGCGCGGATCGGCGACGTCTATCGTCCGCTGCTCTGAACGACCGCCTCGGGTCGAGATCAAAAAGCGCGAAAACAACCCCATGCACAGTAGCCGGTGCCAGCGGAATCAATGGCTTGGCGGCCCTGTATAGCAATTTTTCGGATTGTACAAAATGGCATTTGACCCGTCGGGCAAACCACCTCTAGACATTCATCATCGCAAATGTCGCCAGCCGCGTATCCCCCTAGCTAGAGAACCCGAAATCAAAAAGCTTTAAAAAACAGCCAAGATTGGCGGCGGCTCACTCTGCCGTTCCGGCAAAACGCAGATTCGGCACGCCGACGCCGCGGACGCGGATTGTTGCCGCCAGTTCTCCTCCGCTGACATCGAGAACGAAGCCGGCATCGTCGCGGCGGAGGCGAAATTCAATGGTCGTGCCTGTCTTGCGCCAGTCCGCCGTCTCGCCATCGTCGACATAGACAAGGCCGAAGCCACCATGATCGGGGGCTCCGAACGCGATCGCCGTCAGCCCATCCTTGTCTTCGATCGGAACGATCGCGCCCGCGCGTGCGAAGAGCGGTAGCCGGCCCAGAGGCGCTGCGACACTGACGGTTCGCCCGCCCTCGAATGGCGTCCCGTCATGCCAGTCGTACCAGCCACCGAGATGGGCGGGCAGATAGACTTCGCGCGTCGTCGCTCCCTCTTCCAGCACCGGAGCGACGAGGAGATCGGGGCCAAGCATGAAAGCGTCCTCGACGGCTCCGGCGGTCGCGTCGGACGCGAAATCCCACAATATCGGGCGCACCGCCGGCACGTCTTCGGCCGCCGCACGCCACATCTGGGTGTAGAGATAGGGGATGAGGTTGTGACGCAGGTTCATGGCGGATCGGACCTGGGGAAGTACGCCCGGATGCATCCAGGGCGTGTTGACGATGCCGTTCGTCTTCCAGGAATTCATCACCATGCGCGGCCACAGCGCGCAGAACTCGACAAAACGACAGAGCAGTTCCGGGCCTGGCGATGGGCCGTGGAAGCCACCGACGTCGTGGCCGATGTTGTAAAGCCCCGACAGGCTCATGTTGAGGCCCTGGGTCAGGTTGTAGCGCAGCGTCTTCCAGGCGGTTTCGTTGTCGCCGCTCCAGGTCTGGCCGTAACGGGCGATGCCGGCGCTGCCGGCGCGCGTGATGGTATAGGGGCGTTTGTCCGGTGCCTGTGCGGCCTGGGTCTCAAAGGCGAGCTTGTGCATCAAGAGTGCCTGCGCGGGACGGGCGAGTCCTTGCGGAAACGGCCGCCCGTCGCCGTCGCAGACCGCATCCTCGTCCCAAATTTCATATTCGTTGTTGTCGCTCCACACCGCCGTTACCCCATAGGCCAGCAGCGCGTCGCGGATGCCGTCCGCCCACCACTGCCGGCCCTTCGGGTTGGTGAAGTCGACATGGAAGCCGAGGCCATCCCAGAACTGCGCGACCGCCGGATCGCCGGTCTCGCCGTCAGCAACCAGAATGCCGCTCGCCCTGGCTTCAGCGAGCCGTGGGTGATCGTCGAGCAGGCAGGGCTTGATGTTGGTGACCGGCTGCATGCCGGCCGCCTTGAGCCGCGCCATCGTCGCCGATGGATCCGGGAACTTGTCGCGGTTCCAGTTGAAGACGTAGCGACGCTCGCCGATCGAGGTGTAACCCGAGCCGAAGTGAAAGCTGTCGCAACGAATGCCGTGGCGTCTGCAATCCTCGATGAAGCCGGTGATGCGCGCGTCCGCATCCGGCGCGTCGGCAATCGTCATGGTCGTCATAGCGAAGCCGAGCGTCCAGCGGGGCGCAAAGGCCTGTCCGCCGGTCAGCCAGGAAAACCGGCGCGTTACTTCTGGCACGGTCGGGCCGGCGAGCACGTAATAGTCGAGGTCGCCGTCCTCGGCGCGATAGCTGCGGAAGAGGTTGTGGTAGTTGTCGATCGTGCAGCCGAGGTCGACCGAGCCGAGGGCGAGATTGTCGTAGAAGATGCCGTGCGCGCCGCGAGCGCCGTCGACGATGAAGAACGGCAGCATCTTGTAGAGCGGATCGGAGAGCTCGGCATCGAAGCCGCAGGGGTCGACGGCATCGATCGCGAAGCGCCGGCCAGTGCGATCGAGCGGACCGGCCTTATCTCCGAGGCCGTAATGACGTTCGTCGTCGTGCCGTTCCATCGCGTGCAGCAACGTACCGGTCTTGCGCGACAGGAAATAAGCTTGGGTCGGGCGGTCGCGCAGCAATGGCCGGTCCTCGCCGTCGCGGTACCAGGCGATGCCGAACGGATTAAGCCGCACTTGCGCGCTGAGACCCGCGGCGGCGAGCGTGACGATGCCGCCGGCCTCCGACACCGTCGAAGCCGGATTGGCAAAGCCGGAGAAATCGTCGCGCAGCCGTCCCTCGAACGGCGGCTCGGTACGATCAGGCGCGATCGCCCAGCCGCGGTCGAGGCGATAGCCATCCTGCCGGCGCAGGGTGACGCGGCCGATGTCGCTCTCCAGAATCGCGACGCGCAGCGTCGCGAGCGGAGCCGCTGCCGGTCCGGTCGCGAGGTCGAACAGCGCGCCGTGGCCGTCGAGACCGCGGAAGCGGCCGTGGGTCAGGGCTTTCATGAAATCAGGCTCCGGTTCGATCAGGGCCGGGCGAGGGCTGCGCCGGTTGCGTCGAAGATGTGCAGGTGGTCGGCGGCGAAGCGGATCGCGACCGCATCGCCGCGGTAGAGCTGTGACTGGCCATCCTGTCGCAGCGTGATCTGCGGCAGGCCGGGGGCCGAGGCATAGATGAAGGTCTCACCGCCAAGCCGTTCGACGAGGTCGACAGTTGCTGTGAGCATGCCCGTGTCGGGCGCGACGTCGATATGCTCGGGGCGGATGCCGAGCGTCACGGCCGTGCCGGCCGCGAGGCCGGAAGCCGCGCGGGGCAGCGCGACTTCACGTTCGCCGACCGTGAGGCGGAGCATGCCGTCGTCGGAAACCACCACAGCCGACAGAAAGTTCATCCGGGGCGAACCGATGAAGCCGGCAACGAAGGCGTTCGAGGGGTGATTGTAGAGTTCGAGGGGCGTGCCGATCTGCTCGATCCGGCCGGCTTTTAGCACCACGATCCGGTCGGCAAGCGTCATGGCTTCGACCTGATCGTGGGTGACATAGATCATCGTGCCGCCCAGCTTGGCATGCAGCGCGGCAAGTTCCTTGCGCGTCGCGACGCGGAGCTCCGCGTCGAGGTTCGACAGCGGCTCATCGAACAGAAAGATCTTCGGATCGCGCACGATGGCCCGGCCGATGGCGACGCGCTGGCGCTGTCCGCCGGAGAGCGCCTTGGGTTTGCGGTCGAGATAGTCCGTGAGCCGCAGCATGGCGGCGGCGCGCTCAACCCGTTCCTCGATCTCCGCAGGCTTCAGCCCCATATTCTCGAGCGCAAAGGCCATGTTCTTGCGCACGCTCATGTGCGGATAAAGCGCATAGGACTGGAACACCATGGCGAGCCCGCGCTCGGAGGCCGGCAGATGGGTGACGCGCTCGCCATCGATATGGACCTCGCCGCTGGTTACGTCTTCGAGGCCGGCGATGACGCGCAGCAGCGTCGACTTTCCGCAACCGGTCGGCCCGACGAAGACGACGAATTCGCCATCCTTCACGGCGAGATCGATGCGGTGCAGCACATCGATGGTGCCGAAGGATTTGCGTGCGCCCGCGAGTTTCAGTTCAGCCATGGTCGATTGCCCCGATCGGTCATTTCATTCCCGTCGAGCCGATGCCCGTCGTGATGAAACGCTGGAGGAATACAAAGACGAGCGCGACGGGAATGAGCGTCACGACCGTCATCGCAAGGAGATAGTGCCACTGGGTCTGGAGTTCGCCCTGGAAGGCATTGAGCGCAATCTGCAACGTGTAGACCTCGGTTTTGGTCAGGACCGCGAGCGGCCACAGGAATTCGTTCCAGCGCCACATGATCGAGAAGATCGCCAGAACCGCCAGCGCCGGCAGGGTCAGCGGCATGACGATGCGCCAATAGATCTGCCACTCTGATGCCTTGTCCATGCGCGCAGCCTCGATCAGGTCCTTCGGCAACGTCAGCATGTATTGCCGGAGCAGGAAGACGCCCGTCGGCGTCGCGGCACCCGGCAGGATCACCGCCCAAAGCGAGTTGGTGAGGCCGAGTTCGGTCACCACCAGATAGACGGGCACGAGGATGATGGTCACCGGGATCATCAGCGTCCCGATCACCGCCAGGGTGGCCGCCTGTTTGCCGGGGAACTGATAGACGGCGAGCCCATAGGCGGCCATCGAGTTGATCAGCAGCGTGATCAGCGTGGCGATCACCGTCACGAATACCGAATTGTACAGGAAGCGCAGGAAGGCGAAGCGCTGCAGCGGCTCGCTGTAATTCTCGGTCGCAAGCGCGACGCGGCGCACCGGCTCGCGTTTGTCGATCGCGACGCGGAACTGTTGCGAGGGATCGGCGGGATCGACCATCTGGGCAATGAGCCCGATGCGCCGGACCTGCGCCAGTTCGCGGACCGTGCCGTCGGGAAGCTTGGCGCGGAACAGCGGCAGCTTCTGTGGCTGACCTGATACCGTCACTTCCACCTGTGCGAACGGCAGCAGCGACGGGGGAAATTCCAGCAGTGCGCTCTGGGTCTTGAACGATGACAGCACCAGCCACAGCACCGGGCCGAACATCAGGACGACGCCGAGCGCGAGATAGACGTAGGCCACCATGTCGGTCCAGTGCAGCGGACGTCCGGTCCCGTTGCGACGCTGACCGAGCATGCTTGAAAGGCGCATGGTTGGCATCTCAAACCTCTTTGCGCCGCGCGGCGGCGAATTGCAGGAGCGTCAGGACGAAAAGGACGACACCGAGCACGACGGATGCCGCGGCAGCGAGGCCGAAATTCTGCACCTGGCTCGAGAACGCGGTCTCATAGATGTACTGGACGACCATCAGCGTCGCGGTGCCAGGACCGCCGCCGGTCAGCACGAAGACCTCGTCGAAGGTCTGCGCGCCCTTGATGAGCGCGAGCACGATGACGACGATCATGTTCGGCCACAGCAACGGCAGCGTGATGCGTAACAATACGCGCCAGCGCGGCGTCGCGTCCATTTCCGCCGCCTCGTAGAGATCGGCGGGAATCGCTTGCAGGCCGGCGAGCAGGATCAAGGTGTAGAAGCCCATATGTGCCCACACCGAGACGAACACTGCCCAGAACATCGCCCAGCCCGGATCGACGAAGAACAGGATCTTCTGACCGCCGAGCGTGGTGATGGCGGCGTTGAGGAGCCCGTCGCGCTGCAGGATCCATTTCCAGATCAGCGCGACCACCACGGGCGACAGCAGCACGGGAAAGAAATAGACTGCCCGGAAAAAGCCCCTTCCACGGATCTTCATGTTGAGGACAAGCGCGGTGATGAGCGAGAACAGCACCATTGCCGTCACCTGAAAAACGACGAACTTTGCGGTATTGGCGACGCCGCGCCAGAAGTGGTCCTCGCGGCAGCTCGATGGATCGAGATAGGAGCCGCAGTCGAACAGATAGGCGAACTGGTCGCCGCCGACATAGGGGCGCTGCGAGGGAAACAGCGCCGTACCGCCGGTCAGCGAGAACACGACGTTGATGCCGATCGGCAGGAACACGAACAAGCCGAAGAAGACGAAGTTGGGAAGCAGGAACACGTACGCCATGCGACGCACACCGATGATGCGCTGCATCCATCGCATCGGCGGATCGAGCAGCCGCAACGCGACGCCAACCGGCAGGACCGCGACCTGTCCGAGTCGGGCGAGCGCGCCGGTTGCTATGCCGCGCTCAGGTCGGATAGTGGACGAGATGCCCGACATCGCAGTGATCCTCCGGCCCGATGAACCAGTTGTCGTCACTTCTTGTTGCGTTCGGCTATCTGCTGCGCGACATCGGCGGTGATGCGCTTGTAGGCGTCCTCAAGCGTCGTCTCGCCCGAGACCGCCTGCCCGAGCCGGCTGATGACGGCGTTCAGGACGATTCGGCTATTGCTGTAGCCCTGGATCCGGTAGGCGATCGGGGAAATCTGGGCAGCGCTTGCGGTGAAGACCTTCAGCGCGGCGGCGGCTTCCGGGCTGGCTGTCGGATAGTCGACGCCCTTCTTCGCGAGCCCGAGGTGGCCGGGCACGAACAGCGAGCGCGAGTAGAACTCCGCCAGCACTGGTTCGCTCGCGAGATATTCCATCACCCGCGCGACTTCCTTGGGATGCTGGGTCGTCTTGAAGGCCACAAGACCGGCGCCGCCCGGCATGCTGCTGCACCCGCCCGGCCCACAGGGATTGGGGACGGCCACCCAGTCGAAGGCGTTGTCGATGGTCTTGGCGAACTGACTGATCTGCCACGATCCGGACAGATACATCACGACCTGCGCGTTCTTGAATTCGTCGTTGGCGCCGCGATAGGCCGTGCCGGAGACCGAGCCCCACAGCTCCTTCGACATGACGCCGGACTTGTGCCAGTCGTAGACGAGCTGCGCCGCGCGTTTGAAGCCTTCGTCGACGACATCCGGCTCGCCATTCGCCCCGAACACCTGCGTGCCTTGTGACACCGCGAGCGCATAGTAACGGTGGCCCGAGCGGTCGAGCGCCAGCGGAAACGGTGCCTGGACCTTGTCCGCGACCTGCTTCGCCGTCTTCGCCCAGTCCTCCCAGGTCGACTTCTCGCCCGGCATCGCGACGCCGGCCTGCTCGAACAGCGTCTTGTTGACGAATGGACCGGTGACGGTGAGCTGGGTCATGAAGCCCGGGATTGCCTTCGTATCGCCGGCCGGGCGCATCCATTCGAGGAAAGGGCCGAAGTTCGTTTCCCAGTAGCTGGGGTCCTTGAGAAAGGGACGCATATCGAGGGCGAAGCGCGATAGACCGCCCATATCGACGACACGCGCCATGTCGGGAGCCTGGCCGGAGGCCAGCTGCACCGGCAAGGTCTCGTTGATCGCCTTGAACGGCACCTGATCGAGGACGATTTCGATGTCCTTGTTCTGCTCGTGGAATCGCCTGAGCAGGTCAGCCATCACCTCGCCCTCGTTGCCGTCCGAATACCAGGCCATTCGGAGCGTGGTCGGCTCGGCCGCGGCTGGTCCGCACAGCGTGATGGCGGACAGAACGGACAGCACAAAAGATGTGAAAACGGGCGCGACGGCACGCATGGTCGTTTCCTCTCCGCTCACCGGCCCTGAAGCGGGTCCGCGCGAGATTAGGCACATGGGTCCGTTCTCCGACGGATCCTCAGCGCGGACGTTTCCTTCGACATTGGCATCCGCAGATCGGATGCCTCGAGTTTGGGCGCAGGTGGTCCACTAACGGGGACCGCAAGCGGGCCACCCTCCTGCGAGGGCAAAAACATCTTTGGCAAACGTTTGCCAAGTTGTCAATCTTCATCCAAACTGTTTCGTAGCGATTCCGGAGAAACTCGCCGGCGGACGTTGCGGATGACCATGAAAAGACAGCCGATCCGGGAAGACATCTCACTTGCCACTGTGGCGGCCCGGGCTGGTGTATCGGTTTCGACCGTATCTCGGATCGTCAACGGCGAGATGCGCCGCGCCTCACCGGCCACGGTGGCGCGGGTGCTCGACGCGATTGAGGCGGTCGGCTACCGGCCAAATCCGGTGGGGCGGGCACTCCAGCGCGGCCAAAGCCAGCTTGTGGCGATGATCGCGGCCAATCTCGACAATCCGGCGATGGCAACCATCGCAAGCTCCACCGAGGCGGCACTGCGCGAGGCCGGCTACGTGATGATCCTGTGCGACACGCACGACCGCCCCGAACTTCAGGACGAATACCTCTACGCGATGCGGGCCCAGATGGTGTGCGGCTATATCCTCGTTGCGGCGGTGCCCAGCCCGGGGTTGAGCGAGTTGTCCGCGTCGGGCGCCCCGACGGTGTTCGTGAGCCGCCGCAATCCGGTCGGCAACGGTCCGTTCGTCGGTATCGACGATTGCGCAGCCGGTACTGCCGTTGCCGACTATTTCGCCAATCTCGGACGGCGAGCCCCGGCTGTTGTTTATCCGCGGCTGGGCTCGTCCGCATCGCGGGATCGCGTGTCAGGCTTTCTGGCCAGGCTGCGGGAGCGTGGATGGTCCGACGAGGCGATCATCCAGGCCGACGGGGAAGGGCGATCGCACCTCCAAATCGGCTATGACGCCGCCGCCCGAATTTTCGGCGGCAGCGACATGCCGGACTCCATTCTCTGTGTGAGCGACCAAATCGCCTACGGCGTGAACCGGCGCGCGCTCGAACGCGGCCTGAAAATTCCCGGCGATTGCGATATTGTCAGCATCGACGGCACGCCTCTTAACCAGTGGGTCGCGCCCTGGCTGAAGTCGATCGAAATTCCATACGCCGTCTACGGGGCGGAAATCGTCGCGGGCCTTCAATTGATTTGGCGAGGCGAATCTTTTGGCGAACGCTTGCTTCCTTACAAGTTCGGCTGACACGAGCAAGCGTTCATCCGGAGCTAGCTGTGGAGCCTCAGGAGGTTGTTCCCGGCCAGACCGAGTCTGCTGATCGGTGGCTTTGATCCGATACTGCCATGAGGGCGATGCCAGTTGTAGCGGTGAAGCCATCTTGGCAGCTCGGTGGCGCGTTGCTCGGAGGTCTCGTAAGCGCGGGCATAAGCCCATTCTCGTAGGCTTGTTTGGATGAAGCGCTCGGCCTTGCCGTTGGTCTTGGGCGTGTAAGGCTTGGTCCGGATGTGTTTGAGACTGAGCTCCTTACAGGCTTTGGCAAAAGCCCTGGATCGATAGCAGGAGCCGTTGTCGGTCATGACGCGCTGGATTGTCAGGCCCAGGCTCGCATAGTAGGCGACCGCCGCCTTGAGGAACGCCACGGCGCTCTCCTTGCGTTCATCCTTCATGATCTTGCTGAAGGCAACGCGAGAGGCATCGTCGATGCAAACGTGGACGAACTCCCACCCCGCCTCACGAGAGCGGTTCTGTTCGGAGCGGACAACACCTGTGATGCGGTGACCCATGCGATTGAATTTGCCGAGCTTTTTGATGTCGATGTGGATCAGCTCGCCGGGATGCTCACGCTCATATCGGCGCACTGGTTCAGCCGGCTCTAACGCCGAGAGCCTGTTGAGGCCGAGCCGCCGCAGGACCCGGCTCACAGTCGCCGCCGACACCCCAACCTCAGCGGCGATCTGCTTGCCCGTGTGGCGCTGTCGGCGCAATGCCTCGACGGCGGCGCATGTGGCCGCTGGGGTTTGGCTCGGCAATGAATGGGGCCGTGAGGAACGATCCCGCAATCCATCCACGCCTTCGGTGCGGAAACGGTTGACCCACTTGGCGACCGTCTTTGGCGTGACGTTGAACTGGCGCGCGGCGGCTGCCTTGCTCAGCCCTCCTTCAACAACACTGAGCACCATCGCCTCTCGACCTTTCGGAGTCAAAGGAGCATTCTTGTGGACGTCCATTCGGTTCTCCGCGAATCGCTGGTGTTTGGCGACTTCAGAGTTCCCGGTCAGGTCCGAATGGACAACCTCCTGAAAGTTCAAAGCCTAGCTAGCGCTCGCGCGCGCCGGCTTCCCTCAGCACCCGCTGCGCGATCTCAAGCACCTCGCTTGCTGCGATATCGCGCATGCAGCGGTGGTCGTTCATGCGGCAGATCGTGCTCTGGCAGGGCTGGCAGGCGAGAGCGCTCTTGTCCTGGACAACGGTGGCGGCAAGGCCGTTGAGGGGGGCCCATAGGTACGGGCTGGTCGGGCCGAAAATGCCCATGGTGGGCGTCCCCAGCGCGGCTGCGATATGCATCAATCCGGAATCGTTGGAGATCGCGACACCGGCCGCGGCCATGGCCAGCACACCGTTGCGCAAGTCCGTGCCGGTCAGGTCGCGCACCCCCGGGCCGCCGGCGGCGACGATGT
Organism: Bradyrhizobium sp. 142; assembly: GCF_023074015.1. Taxonomy (NCBI): domain Bacteria; kingdom Pseudomonadati; phylum Pseudomonadota; class Alphaproteobacteria; order Hyphomicrobiales; family Nitrobacteraceae; genus Bradyrhizobium; species Bradyrhizobium sp. 142. The sequence goes on along the minus strand of NZ_JADPKQ010000334.1, from coordinate 19,489 downwards.
CCTGCGCCAGCCCCTTTTCCCCGGGACCTCCGACCACCCAGACCTCCAGCCCGCGTTCGACCAGCAGCCGGGCGGCCTCCGGATAGTAGGTCCAGCGTTTTGAAGCGCCGACCGAGCCGGGGGCGAGCGCCACGGCCGCCCCCGCGCCGAGGCCGTTGGCCTGCCGCCAGCGGGCGATCTCCCCGGCCGGAACCTGCAATTGCGGCACCGGCCATTCTCCCGGCAGCGGCGCGCCTTCGGGCTGGGCGAGGGCGGCGTTCTTGTCGATGAAGCGCGGCAGCCGCTTCTCGCCCCAGCGCCAGCGGTTGAGCAGGCCGAACCGGAACTCGCCGACAAAGCCGACCCTCTCGGGGATGCCGGCCAACGCGGGCGCGATGGCTGCTTTCCAGGTGCGGGGGAGCACCAGTGCGGTGCCATAGTTCCGCTCGCGCAGCAGCTTTGCCAGGCCGAACTGGCGGCCCACGGCGAGCTGGCTGCGTGGGAGGTCCCAGACGACGCCATCGCGTACGCCGGGCATGTAATCGACCAGCGGGGCACACAGGGATGTGGTCAGGAGATCGACCGGCCGGTTCGGCCAGCGCTCCTTAAGAACCCGGACAACGGTGTGATTCCGGACGAAATCGCCGATCCACATATAGGGGATGATCAGGATCGGGCGGGTGTCGCTCCGGTCCTCACTTCCCTTAGATTGCGAATCATTGCTCATTTGTTACTTGGGACGCTGCCGCATTGGATTGTGGCGGTTCGGTAGCCGCTCCGGGCCGGCAGGTAAAGCCGGCAGCCCGCCGGTCCCAAAACCGCTTACACTTTGGCGGATCATGCGCTAGGGCAGGACCGGACCTCGAAATTCGGGCAGGGATTTTGGAATGTTGCTGGTGACCGGCGGGGCCGGTTTTATCGGATCGAATGTCGTCGCCGCGCTGAACGAGGCCGGCCGCAGCGACGTCGTGGTCTGTGATCTCCTCGGCACCGATGGCAAGTGGCGCAATCTCGCCAAGCGGCAGCTGGTGGATATCGTCCCGCCGGCCGAGCTGCTCGCGTGGCTGAAGGACCGCAAGCTTGACGCCGTGATCCATCTCGGAGCGATTTCCGAGACCACCGCCACCGACGGCGATCTCGTGATCGAGACCAATTTCCGCCTGTCGATGCGCCTCTTGGACTGGTGCACGGCCAATGCAGTGCCGTTCGTCTATGCTTCTTCGGCCGCAACCTATGGCGATGGCGCCGCCGGCTTTGACGATGACGCGTCGCTGCCGGCGCTGAAAAAGCTGCGGCCGATGAATCTCTACGGCTGGAGCAAGCAGCTGTTCGATCTCGCCGTCGCCGAGCGCGCGGCGCGCGGCGACAAGCTGCCGCCGCAATGGGCCGGGCTGAAGTTCTTCAATGTGTTCGGCCCGAACGAGTATCACAAGGGCTCGATGATGAGCGTGCTGGCGCGCCGCTTCGACGACGTCAGGGCGGGCCGCACCGTGCAACTGTTCAAGTCGCACCGCGCGGGCATCGCCGACGGCGATCAGCGCCGCGATTTCATCTATGTCGACGACGTCGTTCGGGTCATCATGTGGCTAGTGGCGACGCCCTCGGTGTCGGGGCTGTTCAACGTCGGAACCGGCAGGGCGCGCAGCTTCAAGGACCTGATTCTTGCCGCCTATGCGGCACTCGGCAGCGAGCCCAACATCGAATACATCGACATGCCCGAGGCGATCCGCGGCAGCTACCAGTACTTCACCCAGAGCAAGGTCGATCGTCTGCATCGTGCCGGCTATAACGGCGGCTTCACGACGCTGGAAGACGCGGTGAAGGCCTATGTCGGGGATTATCTCGACCGGCCCGATCGCTTTCGCTGAGGCGCTTGATCATGCCGACGCCCATTCTCGATTTCGATGCTCTCGCGCAAGCCATTGCGGGCCGGACGGTGCTGTGCATCGGCGACATCATGCTCGACGAGTTCGTCTATGGCGAGGTGTCGCGGATCTCGCCGGAAGCGCCGGCCCCGGTGATCGCAGCAGGGCGCAGCGAGATCCATATCGGCGGCGCCGGCAACGTCGCGCGCAATGTCGCCTCGCTCGGCGCGCGCTGCATCTTCGTCGGTCTCATCGGCGATGACGATGCGGGCCGGCGGCTCGCGGCCGCGCTTGCCGAGCAAACCGCCATTGAAAGCGTGCTGGTGTGCGATCCGTCGCGGCCGACGACGCGAAAGGTGCGCTTCGTCTCCGAGCATTTCTCCACCCATATGCTGCGCGTGGATTGGGAGCAGGCGCTGCCGGCTTCCGACGAGATCGAGACCAGGCTGATCGAGGCGATCCTGCCGCAGATATCGCGCGCCGACATTCTGCTGCTATCCGACTATGCCAAGGGCGTGCTGACCGCGCGCGTGATCCGCCACACCATCGACGCCGCGCGAATACTCGGCAAGCCCGTGATCGTCGATCCCAAGAGCCTCAACTGGGCGATCTATCGCGGCGCCACGCTGCTCACGCCCAACCGCAAGGAATTCTCGGAAGCGACCCGCAGCCGCGCCGACACGGCGCAAAGCATCATTGACACCTCCGAGGACGTGATGCGGCTCGCCGATTGCGAGGCGATCCTGGTGACCCAAGGCGAGCACGGCATGACGCTGGTGCCGCGCAATGGCGAAGCGGTTCATGTTCCGGCGTACCCTGTGAAGGTGCGCGACGTCTCCGGCGCCGGCGATACTGTCGCCGCAGCGCTTTGCGTGTCGCTCGCGGCGGGCGCGGATTGGGATACGGCCTTGCGCATGGCCAATGCAGCAGCCGCTGTCGCCGTCGGCAAGCAGGGCACCGCCAGCGTGACCGCCGCCGAGCTGCGGCGAAAGATCCTGCCGCATGCCTATCTCGCGGCCGAAGAGAAGATCGTGATCCAGGCTGGCGCACTCGAGGCGCAGCTCGCCGAATGGCGCAGGCTGGGCTTGCGGGTCGGCTTTACCAATGGCTGTTTCGATATCCTGCATCCCGGCCACGTCAAGGTGCTGACCGCGGCGCGCTCCGCCTGCGACCGCCTCATCGTCGGCCTCAACAGCGATGCCTCGGTGCGGCGGCTGAAGGGCGCGGACCGTCCAGTGCAGGACGAGCGCGCACGCGCCGAGGTGCTGGCTGCGCTTGAAGCCGTCGATCTTGTCGTCATCTTCGACGAGGACACGCCAATCGACCTGATCACCCGGATCAAGCCGAGCGCCTTGGTGAAGGGCGGCGACTACACCCGCGAGCAGGTGATCGGCCACGAGGTCGTGGAGGCCGCCGGCGGAACGGTCGTGCTGGTCGACATCCTCCAGGGGTTCAGCACGACGGCGCTGGTCCATCGCGCGCGCGGAGGGGACGAGTGACGGTGGTTGCCCGGAAGACGACCGGCGAGATGCTGTGGCGGCGCTTGCGCAGTCCTACGGCTTGGCGCGAAACGGTCGACGTTTTCGCTATCTTGACCGCTGCCTCGCTGCCGTGGTCGACCTCTCTTGCGGGAGTCTTCAACGCCCTGATGCTTCTCTGCATGGTGCCGTTTCTCGACGTCCGCGCGTTCCTGCAATCGCTGAAGCGTCCGATCTGCGTTGCGCCGATCGCGCTGGTCCTGCTCGCACTTGTGGGAACGCTGTGGTCGGACGCGGCATGGGGCGCGCGGCTCTACGCAGTCAATCCGACGGTCAAGCTCCTCGTGCTTCCGGTCCTGCTCTACCATTTCGAGCGCTCGCAGCGCGGGCATTGGGTGCTCGTCGCATTCCTCGTCTCCTGTGCGCTATTGTCGGTAATGTCGTGGCTAGTCGCCTTCTATCCCAACCTCGCCCTCAAGACCGATCCGCCCGAACGCGGCATCTTCGTCAAGAACTACATCGACCAGAGCCAGGAATTCACCCTGTGTGCGGTCGCGCTCGCTTATCCCGTCGTGCTGCTGCTGCGTGAGAAGAGGTACTGGCTTGCCGGGCTATTAACCGCGCTTGCGCTCAGCTTCTTCGTCAACATGGCCTTCGTGGTGGTGTCACGCACCGCGCTCGTCACCATTCCGATCATGTTCGGCGTGTTCGCGCTGCTTCATCTGAGGTGGCGCAACATCGCGATCATCTCGGTTGCTCTGCTTGCCGGCGCGGCTGTCGCCTGGCAGGCCTCGCCGCAACTGCGCAAGACCGCCGATACCTTTGCCAGCGACTACACGCGCTATGTGGAAAAGGGCGAGCCGACCTCGCTTGGCTTGCGGCTCGAATTCTGGCGGAAATCCCTCGGCTTCTTCGCGGAGGCGCCGATCATCGGGCACGGCACTGGCTCGACGCGCGGATTGTTCGAGCGGGCCGCCACCCACGGCGCCGTATACCAGGCTTCGGCCGAGGTGATCGGCAACCCGCACAACCAGACGCTGAACGTCACCGTGCAATGGGGCGTCATCGGTATCGCCGTTCTCTACGCCATCTGGGTCTTGCATCTGCTGTTGTTTCGCGGCGACGGGCTTGCCAATTGGATCGGCCTCCTGGTCGTGGTGCAGAACGTCTTCACCTCGCTGTTCAACTCCCATCTGTTCGACTTCCATGAGGGCTGGATGTACGTCATCGGCGTCGGCGTTGCCGGCGGCATGGTGCTCGGCGCTCGCCGCGCCAAGCCGAAGGTGGAAGAAGCCGGCTGCTGAGGGCCGCGCAGCTGGCAAGTCTTTGCCAAGTCTAGTGCTGGCAAGTCTTGTCGAGATGGGCTATCAGCGCGGTCAGGTCGCACTAAACTGGGTATTCATCGGTCGGCGGATGACGCGTCTTTCGCATCTCACCTTGCGCAATTTCCTGATCGCGCTCCACGATCTCCTGGCGACCACGGCGGCGCTATTCGTCGCCTTTTATCTGCGCTTCGAGGCGGGCGAGGGCTTCTTCGACCGCCTCCCGTTGCTGCTCCAGATCCTGCCCTATTTCCTCGCCTTCGCCGCGGTCGTGTTCTTCATCTTCAACCTGACCGCGACGAAATGGCGCTTCATCTCGCTGCCGGACGCGCTCAACATCATTCGCGTTGCGACCGTGTTGACGGTTGCGCTGCTCGTCCTCGACTACATCTTCGTCGCCCCCAATGTTCGTGGCGCGTTCTTCCTCGGCAAGGTAACGATCGTCCTCTACTGGTTCCTTGAAATCTCCTTTCTCAGCGCGTCGCGCATGGCTTATCGCTATTTCCGCTATACGCGGGTGCGGCGCCATGCCAGGATCGCGGATGCCGCACCGACGCTGCTGATCGGCCGTGCGGCGGATGCCGAGGTGCTGCTGCGCGGCATCGAGAGCGGCGCCATCAAGCGCATCTGGCCCGTTGGCGTGCTGTCGCCCTCGAGGGCGGATCTCGGCCAATTCATCCGCAATGTGCCGGTGCTGGGCGGCGTCGACGACATCGAGGACGTCATCGGCGACTTCGCCAAGCGCAGCAAGCCAATCGCCCGGTTGGTGATGACGCCGTCGGCGTTCGAGCCGGAAGCCCATCCAGAATCGATCCTGATGCGGGCGCGAAAGCTCGGTGTGATCGTCAACCGCATGCCGTCGCTCGACAGTGGGGACGCGCCGCGGCTGACCGCGGTCGCCGTCGAGGACCTCCTGCTGCGGCCGAGCGAGCAGATCGACTATGCGCGCCTCGAAGCCCTGATCAAGGGTAAGGCGGTCATCGTCACCGGCGGCGGCGGCTCGATCGGCTCGGAGATCTGCGAGCGCGTCGTCGCCTTCGGCGCCGCGCGCCTCCTGATCTTGGAAAATTCCGAGCCGGCGCTCTACGCTGTCACAGAGGCGCTCTCGGCGCTCGGAACGGGCGCTGCCATCGAGGGGCGGATCGCCGACATCCGCGACCGCGAACGCATCATGCGCCTGATTGCCGAGTTCAGGCCGGGCATTGTGTTCCACGCCGCGGCCCTCAAACATGTGCCGATCCTCGAGCGCGACTGGAGCGAGGGCGTCAAGACCAACATCTTCGGCTCAATCAACGTCGCCGATGCGGCGGTCGCTGCCGGCGCTGAAGCCATGGTGATGATCTCGACCGACAAGGCGATTGAGCCGGTGTCGATGCTCGGCCTGACCAAGCGTTTCGCGGAGATGTACTGCCAGGCGCTTGATCGCGACGTCGCGGCGCAGGCCGGTGTTGCCAAGCCACCGATGCGGCTGATCTCGGTCCGGTTCGGCAACGTGCTGGCGTCGAACGGCTCAGTGGTGCCGAAATTCAAGGCGCAGATCGAGGCCGGCGGCCCGGTGACGGTCACGCATCCCGACATGGTCCGCTACTTCATGACCATCCGTGAGGCCTGCGACCTCGTCATCACGGCGGCAACGCATGCGCTCGGAACGGTGCGTTCGGACGTCTCGGTCTACGTCCTCAACATGGGCCAGCCGGTCAAAATCGTCGATCTCGCCGAACGCATGATCCGCCTGTCCGGCCTTCAGCCCGGCTACGACATCGAGATCGTGTTCACGGGGGTGCGGCCCGGCGAGAGGTTGCATGAGATCCTGTTTGCGTCCGAGGAGCCGATGGTCGAGATTGGCGTCGCCGGCATTATGGCCGCGCAGCCCAACGAGCCGCCGATGCGGACCCTGCGCAAATGGATCACGGCGCTTGAGCAGGCGATCGCGGGGGACGATCGGGCGACGATCAGGACCATCCTGAAAGATGCGGTCCCGGAATTCGGTTCGACCGCCGCCTGACTGAGCAAATCTCCGGGCAAGAGGTCATCGTGAGCCGGCATGAACCGCGCGCCGACCCGTTGACACACGCGTCGGTGCTACGTCCTCAGGACGCCTGAGGGCGGGAGAACCGCCGCAGGACGAAGCCGATCGCGATTGCGCCCGCCAGCAGGGTGATCATCTCGATCATAATCGAACCGGCGCAAACTGCGACGATCGCTACTCCCGCAAGCACGAGATTGAGCGCGAACACCTCGCCGATCACCCGGGAAACCGTGAAGCCGTTGTCGATGGCGCGCTGGTAGAAATGCGTGCGGTGTGCCGACCAGAACGGTTCGCGCCGCGCGATGCGCCGAAACAACGTGATGGTGGAATCCGCAAGGTAATAGGCCGGCAGCAACAGCGCTGCGGCCGGCTGCCCATGCCAGGCGAGCTCCAGCAGGCACCATCCGAGCAGGAGGCCGATCGGCAAGCTGCCGACATCGCCGAGAAACACCTTTGCGACCGGACGGTTGAATGGTGCAAAGCCGAGCATGGCCCCGCACAGCGCCGTGGCGACGAGCGCGGCCGGCCAGGACAGTTCGCCGAGCCATCCGAGCAGCATCAGCGCCGCGGTCACCGGCACCACTTCCGCCGCGGTCATCAGATCGAGCCCGTCCATGAAGTTGACCAGGTTCACGAACCAGACCCCCGCAAGCAGGATGAGGCCGCGCTCCAGCGCAAGCGGCAGGGCCGGAACGATGCGCGCAGTCTCGGGCGAGGTGAACACGACCGCGCCGACGGCGGCGGCCTGCAGCGCCAGCCGCACTAGTACCGGCAGCGAAACGATGTCGTCGGCAAACCCGACCAGCGCAATCAGCACCGTCGCGGCCACCAGCGCCGGCGGGATCGCGACGTTGGCCCAGACCGAAGCAACCAGCAGCGTGGCGGCGATCACCGCGATGCCCGCACCCTGCGGGGTGGGGATGCGATGCGAGGACCGCGCATTCGGACGCGCCAGTGCGTAGCGCTGCAACAGGGGACGGCTGGTCCAGGTGATGAGGGCCGAAATCAGCGCGGCGATCGCGACGGCGAGCAGCGATGGTCCGACGGCGAGAGCGCCGCTGGCCGGATTCACTCCGGCACCCCGATCGGCCCCGATCCTTGCGCGGCTTTCTCGGCGCTGAGGATCCAGACTAGGCCACCGAACGCGCCGACGATGAACGAGACGGCGCCGAACAGCAGCGAGACGTTGACGCCTTCGTTCGCAGCGAGCCCAGCAAAGCCGAACGCCAGCCCCATCGTGGCCTCGCGTACGCCCCAGCCGGCGATCGAGATCGGCATCAAGGTGATCAGCATGACCGGCGGCAGCAGCAGGAAGGCCTGGCCGAAGCTGACCGGCGCGGCAATCGACTGCACCACGCACCAGGCGATGACGACAGCGAGCACGTGAATGACGAGCGACAGGATGGCGATGATCGGTCCGCGCGTCGCGCTGAAGATCACGCGGTTCGCGATCACCGCGCAGGCGTGGATGTGATGCGTGGCCCACCAGGTCTTCAGCCACGGCCATTTCAGCGCGCCGAAGATCAGGAAACCAAGGCCGCCCGCGAGTGCCGCAAGGTCGACAAGCACCAATGCCGATCGTCCGTGCGGATCGGTGATGAGGGCGTAACTCCAGGGCAGGCTCGCGACGATGATGATCGCAAGCGCGATCAGGCCGATCGCGCGGTCGACGAAGATCGAGTAGGTCGCCGCGCGCCATCCGGCGCCGGCGCGCGCGACCAGCCACAGCCGGACCGCATCGCCGCCGATCGCGGATGGCAGAGTCTGGTTGAAGAACGCGCCGATCACGTTGTAACGCATGGCACGGCCGAGCTCGAGCGGCGCGCCGCATTCGGCGCTGACCTCGCGCCAGCGCAGCACCCCGACGAAGATTTGCAGGAACATAATCGCGATCGCCATGCCAATCCAGAACAGGCTGGTCACGGTGAAACGCGAAAACAGTTCGGACAGATCCACCTTGCGCAGCGCCAGATAGAGCAGCGCCGCGGAAATCAGGATTTTGGCCGTCGACAGCAGGATTCGGCGCATCTCGCCCGCATGAACAGGGTTTGCGAAGATTTGTGGCGACCCGACGCGAAGCGCCGAATTCGGCCGCTTTGGTATGGTTTTGGCGCCGATCTTGCAATAGCTGAAAGGAAGCTGTCATGAAAGGAAGCTGTCATGAACGGCGGCGGGATATCGCCCGCTTGGCGCAGCAGCTAAACAGGCGCCGATCGCGGGCGCGGGTGAAGGACCCTTGGGAACAGGATGACGGATCAGGCGATTTTGGTCACGGGTGCCGCCGGCTTCATCGGCTTTCATGTCGCCCGGCAGCTCCTGGGCGAGGGCCGGCCCGTCGTCGGGCTCGACAATCTCAACAGCTATTATGATCCGGCGCTCAAACAGGCGCGCCTGGAGCTGCTGCGGAACGATTCCCGCTTCTCCTTCGTGCAGGCCGATCTCGCCGACCGCGACACCATCGCGGCACTGTTTGCGCGACACGGATTCGCCAAAGTCGTCCATCTCGCCGCGCAGGCCGGCGTGCGCTACTCGATCGACAATCCGCACGCTTACGCCGATTCCAACCTCCAGGGCTTTCTCAACGTGCTCGAGGGCTGCCGGAACAATTTCTGTCGTCATCTCGTCTACGCCTCGTCATCCTCCGTTTATGGCGCCAACACAAAACTGCCATTTGCCGTGCAGGACCGGACCGATCATCCCGTGAGCTTCTACGCCGCGACCAAGAAGGCGAACGAGCTGATGGCGCAGTCCTACAGCCATCTCTACCGGCTGCCGGTCACGGGCCTGCGCTTCTTCACCATCTACGGACCGTGGGGGCGGCCCGATATGGCGCTGTTTCTGTTCGCGAACGCGATCATGGCTGATAGGCCGATCCGGCTCTTTAACCATGGCAAGATGCGTCGCGACTTCACCTATATCGACGACGTGACCCGTGTAGTATCCAAGCTGATCGATCGGGTGCCCGCGGACGAGCCGGCTGCCGCAAATGCGCCATCTCGGGTCTACAATGTCGGCAATCACCACCCCGAAGAGCTGATGCATGTCGTCGCGCTTATGGAGCGGGAGCTGGGCCGGACGGCAAACAAAGAGCTGCTGCCAATGCAGCCCGGAGACGTGCTGGAAACGTTCGCGGATGTCGAGGATTTGATGCGCGACACCGGCTTTGTGCCGTCAACGCCGATCGAGCAAGGGGTCCGTAATTTTGTCACCTGGTATCGGGACTACTTCAAGGTTTGAGATGACGATGGACAAACGCATTATCCCCCTGATCATGTGCGGCGGTGCCGGCACGCGGCTGTGGCCGGCCTCGCGCGAGGTGCGCCCCAAGCAGTTCCTGCCGCTGTTCGGCGCGCGCTCGACCTTCCAGGACACGCTGCTGCGCGTCTCGGATGCGTCGCTGTTCGATCGGCCGATCGTCATCACCAATGCGTCCTACCGTTTCATGGTGCTGGAGCAACTCGCCGAGATCGGCATCGAGGCCGACGTGATCCTCGAGCCGATGCGGCGCGATTCCGGCCCCGCGATCGCCGCGGGTGCGGTGTTCGCGCAAATACGCGCCGCTGACGCCGTCGTGCTCGCGCTCGCCGCCGATCACGTGGTGCAGGACACTGCCGCCTTCGTCGCCGCCTGCCGCGAAGGCCTCGCGGCCGCGAGCGCCGAGCGCATCGTTACCTTCGGCGTCAAGCCGGAGCGGCCCGCGACCGAATACGGCTATATCAGCCCGGGTGAGGCGATCTCGGGCGAGGTGCATGCGGTGGCGCGCTTCGTCGAGAAGCCGGACGCGGTGAAGGCCGCCGACTACGTCAACTCCGGCTATCTCTGGAACAGCGGCAACTTCATGTTTCCGGCTGCACTGCTGCTCGACGAATATCGCAAGCTCGACGCAGGAAGCGTTGAAGCGATCGCCAGTGCGGTCACCAATGCCGGCCGCGATCTGTCCTTCGTGACGCTGGAGCCGCAGGCATTCGGCTCGGCCAAGGCGATCTCGATCGACTATGCGGTGATGGAAAAGACCTCGCGCGCCGCGGTGGTGCCGGTGTCCTGCGGCTGGTCCGACGTCGGCTCCTGGCACGCGGTGTGGGAATTGTCGGACAAGGACGCGCAAGGCAACGCCGCGCACGGCGCCGCGGTGTTCGAAGACTCCCGCAACTGCAACGTCACCACCGATTCGGCGCTGGTCGCGCTCGAAGGCGTCGATGATCTCGTCGTGGTGGCGACTGCGGACGCGGTGCTGGTCTCGCGCCAGAACGATGCCAACGGCCTGAAGCGGCTGGTGACCAGGCTCAAGGCGGTCGCGCCGAAGGTCACCGAGGAGCATCTCAAGGTGCATCGGCCCTGGGGCAGCTACCAGTCGGTCGACAATGGCGAGCGCCACCAGGTCAAGCGCATCGTGGTCAAGCCCGGCGGGCGGCTGTCGCTGCAGAAGCACCATCACCGCGCCGAGCACTGGATCGTGGTCCGCGGTGCCGCGCGCGTCACCGTCAACGAGACCGTGAAGACGGTGCATGAGAACGAGTCGATCTACATCCCGATGGGCGCGGTGCACCGGATGGAGAATCCCGGCAAGATCATGCTGGAGCTGATCGAGGTCCAGACCGGCAGCTATCTCGGGGAAGACGACATCATCCGGATTGAAGACGACTATCAAAGGTCGTAACCAGCAAAGCTTCCGAATCACGCGACCCGGGCCGAAAGAGCGGTTTCTTTCAGCGGCTTAACGCCCGGGGAGCGTGTAACTTTTTGAATCAAATCGTGTCCGGTCTGCACGCTCGGCATCCGCCACAAATGTGGCGTCCATGCTAGAAGCGGCCCGGGGATTTGCGTTGAATCGGGGTTTGCTCAGATGAGTTCCAAAGGGTCTGCACCGGCAATGGCCGGCTTGCGCGTCGGCGTCATTGGTGCCGGCGTAATGGGCAGTAACCACGCGCGCGTGCTCGCGGGGTTGCCCGGCGTCAGCCTTGTCGGTGTGGTCGATCCTTCGCCGGTTCACCTCGCGCGCACCTGCGAGCTCGCCAACTGCCAGGGTTTCGAAACGCTCGATCAGCTGCTCGCCGCAGGCGTCGATGCCGTCACCATCGCAGCGCCGACCCATCTGCATCACGAGATCGCGCTCGCCTGCATCGCCAAGAACATCCACGTGCTGGTCGAGAAGCCGATTGCGTCCACGGTCGCGGAAGGCCGCGAGATCGTTTCCGCCGCGCAAAAGGCCGGCGTGACGCTGATGGTTGGCCATGTCGAGCGCTTCAATCCGGCGGTCGCCGCCGTCAAGCAGGCGATCGCGGGCGAGGACATCCTCTCGATCGCGATCACCCGCGTCGGTCCGTTCCCGCCGCGCATGTCCAATGTCGGCGTTGTCATCGATCTCGCCGTCCACGACATCGATCTGATCCGCTGGTTCACCGAATCCGACATCGTCGAGGTGCAGCCGCAATTGTCCAGCGCGGTGGCCGAGCGCGAGGATATCGCGCTGTTGCAGTTCCGCACCGCATCCGGCGTGCTCGCTCACATCAACACCAACTGGCTGACGCCGTTCAAGGCGCGCAGCGTCACGGTCGCGACCCGCGGCAAATATGTGATGGGCGATCTCTTGACGCGCCAGGTCACCGAATGTTTCGGCTTCAAGCCCGATGGCAGCTATTCGATGCGGCATCTGCCGGTCGGGCACGACGAGCCGCTGCGCGCCGAACTGATCGCGTTCCTCAGGGCCGTCCGCCACGGCGAGACGCCGGCCGTGACCGGCGACGAGGGCGTCGCCAGCCTCGAAATCGCCACGCAGTGCCTCGAAACGCCATCGCGGCCCGCCGCGACGTCGTCGGCAGCCCGCACGGGCCCGCGCCGCGTCGCCGGCTGATCCTCCTCCATGTCGACCGCTCCAACCACGCAAGACAATCGGCAAGGCGCCATGAACCAGCATCTGCGTTCCGATCCCATTTCCTTCATCGATGTCGGCTCGCAGCGCCGCCGCCTCGGCGCCGCGCTCGATGCGGCCGTCAAGCGCGTGCTCGATCATTGCCAGTTCGTCAACGGCCCGGAAGTCGCCGAGCTCGAGGCGCAGCTCGCGGCGTATTGCGGCGCCAAGCACGTGGTGTGCTGCGCCAGCGGCACCGATGCGCTTCTGATGGTGCTGATGGCGAAGAACGTCGGTCCCGGCGATGCCGTGCTGTGTCCCTCGTTCACCTTCATTGCCACCGCTTCGCCGGCGGCGCGGACCGGCGCTACGCCCGTCTACGTCGATGTGGATGAGGCGACCTTCAACATGAGTCCGGAGTCGCTGAAGCGCGGCATCGCGACCGCACGGAAGGCGGGCTTGCGGCCTGTCGCGGTGATCCCCGTCGACCTGTTCGGACAGCCCGCCGATCACGATGCCATCGCGGAAATCGCAAAGGCCGAGGGCCTGTTCGTGATCGATGACGCCGCGCAAAGCTTTGGCGCGAGCTACAAGGGCCGCATGCTCGGCACCGAGGCGCTCGCGACCACGACCAGCTTCTTCCCGGCCAAACCGCTCGGCTGCTTCGGCGACGGCGGCGCGATCTTCACCGACGACGACGAACTCGCCGCCACGCTGCGCAGCATCCGCGTGCACGGGCAGGGCGTGGACAAATACGACAACGTCCGGCTCGGCTTGACCGGCCGGCTCGACACCATGCAGGCCGCGATCCTGATCGAGAAGCTGAAGATTTTCGACGACGAGGTCGCCGCCCGCAACAGGGTCGCGGAGCGCTATGCGCGCGGCCTGTCCAATGTCGTCACCGTGCCGCGTCTTGCGCCCGGCTGCACCTCGGTTTGGGCGCAATACACCATACGCCTGCCTGAGGGGACCGACCGCGACGGCTTTGCCGCCGCGCTGAAGGCCCAGGGCGTGCCGACCGCGATCTATTACGCGAAGTCGATGCATCAGCAGACCGCCTACAAGCACTATCCGGTGGCCGAAGGCGGCCTGCCGCGCTGCGAGAGCCTGTCGGCTGACGTCATCAGCCTGCCGATGCACCCCTATCTCGACGAGGCCGCCCAGGAGCGAATCATCGCAGCCGTGCGCGGCGCGATTTCGGGCTGATATTTCCGTATTGCTGCCCTTCCTTCTCCCCTTGTGGGAGAAGGTGGCATAGGCGGCCTTCGGCCGCCGTTCTTAAGAACGCCGAAGCGAAGCTTCGGCTATGGCGCCGGATGAGGGGTCTCTCCGCACGGAATGCGCGGAGAGAGACCCCTCATCCTAATGAGCTTGGGTCTACTTGCGGCGATGCCCTCTCCCACAAGGGGACAGGGCACAGCGATGCGCATCGCAAGATGCAATCGACCTCTGTCCGATAAGGCTCTAAAACAGACGCATGCTCGGACGGATCTTCACGGTTGGCGGATATACGCTGCTCTCGCGGCTGACGGGATTTGTCCGCGACATCATGCTCGCGGCGATCCTCGGCGCCGGCCCCGTGGCCGACGCCTTCTTCGTGGCGCTCCGCCTGCCCAATCACTTCCGCGCGATCTTCGCCGAGGGCGCCTTCAACGCGGCCTGGGTGCCGGCCTATGCGCATGTCCATGGCGAGCGCGGGGAGGGCGCGGCAAGGTTGTTCGCCGACCGCATCTTCACGCTGCTGCTGGCCTCGCAGGTTCTGCTGCTGGTCGTCGCCTGGCTGTTCATGCCGCAGGCCATGAGCATCCTGGCGCCAGGCTTTAGTGAGGATGCCGACCAGCGCAAGCTCGCGATCGAGCTGACCCGGATCACCTTTCCGTATCTCCTGCTGATCACGCTGGTGACGCTCTATGGCGGCATGCTCAACGTGATGCAGCGCTTTGCCAGCGCCGCGGCCGCGTCGATCTTCCTCAACATCTCGATGATGATGACGCTGGCGCTGGCCGCCTGGTTTCCCAATGCGGGGCACGCCGCTGCCTGGGGCGTCCTGATTTCGGGCTTCCTGCAATATTTTCTTCTTGCGGGCGATCTTGCGCGTCACGGGGGCCTGCCGCGCATTGCACCGCTCAAGCTCGATGAAGATGTCCGCGCCTTCTTCAAGGCGCTCGGGCCGGCGACCCTGGGTTCGATGGGGACCCAGATTGCGCTGTTCGCCGACACGATCATCGCGACCTTCCTGCCCGCCGGCGCGCTGTCGGCGCTCTATTACGCGGACAGACTCAACCAGCTGCCGATCGGCGTGATCGGCATCGCCATCGGCACGGTGCTGCTGCCGGAGATGTCGCGGCGCATCACCGCCAACGACCATGACGGTGCGATGAAGGCGCAGCGCCGCGCGTTCGAGTTCACGCTGCTGTTCTCGGTGCCCTTCGTCGCGGCCTTCGTCACCGTGCCTGAGGCGATCATGCGTGCGCTGTTCGCCCGCGGCGCGTTCTCGAAGGCCGATGCCATCGCCGCCGGCGCCACGCTCGCTGCCTATGCCATTGGTTTGATCCCCTTCGTGCTGATCCGCAGCGCGGTCGCAACCTTCTATGCGCGCAAGGATACCGCGACGCCGGTGCGCGCCTCGCTGACGGGTATCGCGGTCAACGTAGCTCTTAAATTCGCCCTGATGGGATCGCTGGCCCAGATCGGGCTGGCGCTGGCAACTGCCGTCGGTGTCTGGACCAATCTGCTGCTCGTGCTCACCTTCGCAGTGCGGCGCGGCTATCTCGCATTCGATCGGGCGCTGGTGCAATCGCTCGCCAAATTCGTCCTGAGCGGCCTGATCCTCGCCGCCGGGCTGTGGCTGACCGCGCATTTCGGGGCGATCTATTTCTCCACAATGCCGAGCTTCCGGGACGAAATGACGCTGGCGCTGCTGATGATCACCGGCACGTTCATTTACGCCTTCTGTATCCTCGTGCTGTTCGGCCGCGGCTGGCTGTTCTCACTGGTGCGGGGCTAGGCGAACTTCAATAGTAGATTCGTTGTGTCCGCTTTAGGAGGACGAATTCGCCGAAGCGTCGTCCTCGCCTCTAGGATGCAACCAACATCCATACATCCCTTGATTTTGCGCGATCTCTGTGGGATTGGTACCTCATGATCAAATCAGTGCGCAAAGTCACCTGCAACCACATGACCCGCTTCGGCTGGGCCGTGGGAGGAGTCGCGCGCTAGAATTTGACGACGACATCTTTTCCACCAGCCCCGCCGGCATCGGACGGGGCCTTTTGTTTGGCCACGCTCCCTGCCGGCACAACAGCAGGAGCATCCGATGCCAGCTCAACAGACGAACATCGCACCCGCGACCGAGCGCGATGCCGCGGCGCTACGCCCCGACATCGCATTGGCGAGGAGCATTTTAAGCCTGATCACGCGATACTGGCGTGCGTTTCAGGAGCGGCGCCGGCGGCGGGGCCCAGGAGTCACCTTGCAGGATCTGAGTGACAGGGAGCTGATGGATATCGGCCTGACGCGTGGCGAGATCGACTACTTCTCGCCGGAACGGGCTATAGATGCGCTGAGAAATAGCGCGATGCGTCTGTGGAGCCAAGGCATGTAAGTGATCAACATGCGGGGTGAGCTCGACAACCACCATGCCACCAACTGGACCGATCTTGGATTGCGTCCCAGCCCGCTCTGACAAGCAAGGCGCGGGGGATCTTTCGCGGACGGCGCATGGCGAAAGCCGTTTGCCTTGCCAGTTTTTCCACGGCAATATGCCGGCAAAACAACCATGAGAACGGGAAGATCAAATGGCTGCTCCCATCAAGTTCGGCGTTGGCCAAAGCGTGCTGCGCAAAGAGGATGACGCACTCATCCGCGGCAAGGGCCGCTATACCGACGATTATGCGCCGCAGGCCGCACTTCACGCCCTGATGCTGCGCTCGCCGCACGCGCATGCCAAATACACCATCGATGTGAGCCGAGCTCGCGCGCTGCCCGGCGTTGCGCTGATCCTGACCGCCGACGACGTTGCGGATCTCGGCAATCTGCCGTGCCTGTTCAATCTGGAGACCGATCCGTTCACCGGCCCGCCTTACCCCATCCTTGCCAAAGACGAGGTGCGCCATGTCGGCGATTCCATCGCCTTCGTGGTCGCCGAGACCATCGATCAGGCCCGCGACGCGATCGAGGCGATCGAGGTCAAGTGGAGCCCGCTCCCAGCGGTGACCGGCGTCGTCAATGCCGTGAAGAAGGGCGCGCCGCAGGTCTGGCCGGATAAGCCCGGCAATGTGCTGTTCGACGTCTCGATCGGCGACAAGGCCGCGACCGAAGCCGCCTTTGCCAAGGCGCATGCGGTCGCCGAAATCTCCATCGTCAATCCGCGCGTGGTTGCAAGCTTCATGGAGACGCGTGCCGCCGTCTGCGAATACGACGCCAAGAACGATCATCTGACACTGACGGTCGGCAGCCAGGGCAGCCACCGTCTGCGCGACATCCTCTGCCAGAACGTGCTGAATATCCCGACCGACAAGATGCGGGTGATCTGCCCCGACGTCGGCGGCGGTTTTGGCACAAAACTGTTTCCGTACCGCGAATACGCCTTGCTGGCGGTCGCCGCGCGCAAATTGAAGAAGGCGGTGAGATGGGCGGCCGACCGTACCGAGCATTTCATGGGTGATGCGCAAGGCCGCGACAACGTCACCACCGCGAAGATGGCGCTCGCCGAGGACGGCAAATTCCTCGCCATGGATTGCGACCTGATGGGCGACATGGGCGCGTATCTGTCGACCTTCGGCCCCTACATTCCCCACGGCGGCGCCGGCATGCTGCCCGGCCTCTACGACATCCAGGCCTTCCACTGCCGGGTGCGCACCATCTTCACCAACAGCGTTCCGGTCGACGCCTATCGCGGCGCAGGCCGGCCCGAGGCCGCCTATGTCATCGAGCGCCTTGTGGACGCCTGCGCGCGAAAACTCGACATGACGCCGGATGCCATCCGCCGCAAGAACTTCATTCAGCCGAAGGCGCTGCCGTACAAGACGGCCACGGGCAAGGTCTATGATTCCGGCGATTTCGCCGCCCATCTGAAGCGGGCGATGGAGATCGCCGAGTGGAAGGAGTTTCCCAAGCGCGCAAAGCTCGCCAAGAAGCAGGGCCTGATCCGAGGCATTGGCCTCGCAAGCTACGTCGAGATCTGCGGCGTGATGGGCGAAGAGACCGCCAATGTGCGGCTCGATCCCAATGGCGAGGTCACCGTCCTGATCGGCACGCAATCGAGCGGGCAGGGGCATCAGACCGCTTATGCGCAGATTGTCGCCGAGCAGTTCGGCTTGCCGCCGGAGCGCGTGCATGTCCGCCAGGGCGACACTGCCGAGATTGCGACCGGGCTCGGCACCGGCGGCTCGGCCTCGATTCCCTCCGGCGGCGTCAGCGTCGAGCGTGCCACGCGCGAACTCGGGCAGAAGCTGAAGGAGATTGCGGCGCAGGCGCTGGAAGCCGGCGCCGGCGACCTCGAGATCTCGGAGGGCGTGATACGGATCGCCGGCACCGACCGTTCGATCTCGTTCGCCGATCTCGCCAAGCGCCCGGGCGCAGATCCCTCAAAGCTGAACGGCAGCGCGACGTTTGCCAGCGCCGACGGCACTTATCCCAACGGCACGCATCTGGCGGAAGTCGAAATCGATCCGGCCACCGGCATGATCAAGATCGTCAATTACGTGATCGTCGACGATTTCGGCAAGACGCTCAACCCGCTGCTGCTGGCTGGCCAGGTGCACGGCGGCGCCATGCAGGGCATCGGTCAGGCCTTGATGGAGCAGGTGGTCTACGGCGCCAGTGACGGGCAGCTCATAACCGCCACCTACATGGACTATGCGCTGCCGCGTGCGGCTGATGGTCCCGCCTTCGTGTTCGAGACCGCCAACGTTCCCTGCAAGACCAATCCGATGGGCGTGAAGGGCGCGGGCGAGGCCGGTGCGATCGGCTCCTGTCCGGCCATCGTCAACGCCATCGTCGACGCCCTGTGGCGCGAATACAAGATCGACCACATCGACATGCCGGCGACGCCGGAGCGGGTGTGGATCGCCATCCACGAGCACCATCGCCGTCACAGCCTTTAACAATCCCCGATCTGCCCGTGCGGGAATAAATGTCGCGCACGGGGTTCTAATCTGGATGGACGGATGCCCGTGAAACGGGTGGATGGTCTTTCCCAGAATCTGTGAGCCGGAGAACAAGCAATGAAACGGGTGATGATTGTCGCGACGACCCTGCTGTTGGGCGCAGGCGCCGTGATGGCGCAGCAGCAGGTCGCCGTTCACCAGGACAATTTGATGCGCTCGCAGGCCAAGAGCCTCTACACGGTCATCCAGAAGATGACCAAGGGCGACATCCCCTACAACCAGAAGGCCGTCGACGAGGCGCTCGCCAATCTCGAGGCAGACGTCGCGAAGATCGCAAAAACCTTCGAGGTCAATCCCAAGCAGGACGTGGTGAACGCCAGCTACGGTGCGTCGCCAAAAGTCTGGCAGAACAAGGCCGATTTCGACTCCAAGATCCCGCCGGTGCAGAAGGCGATCGCCGACGTCAAGGGCAAGATCACCGACGTCGCGAGCCTGAAGGCCGCCTACACCAGCATCAACGACCGCTGCACCGACTGCCATGAGACCTATCGGCTCAAGCTGAAGTAGCGGTTGCAGTTCGTAGATCCTATGGGGTGGCAGGTGGTCAGGGGTAAATTGAGTTTGTGACCACCAACTCACCCTGGAGGATCAACGATGCGTACTGATCACACTGACGCACCCGCCGGAAGCGAGTATGCCACGATTTACTTGGCTTTCGAACTGAGCAAAGCGAAGTGGCAGCTGGGGATAATGATGCCCGGCGCCGAGAAGATGCGTCGTTACCGGATCGATGGCGGGGACATGGCGGCGCTATCTGGCGTGCTTTTGCGGGCTCGAGGGAAGGCCGCGCAGGAGGGC
>NZ_JADPKQ010000393.1:0-20828 GCF_023074015.1 Bradyrhizobium sp. 142 | reverse complement strand
GGCTCGCCGCCGCACTGAGCGCAGCGTGGAAGGCGAACGGCGCATCGAGCGCCTTGGCCGCGGCAATCACGCAGAGGAAAGCGGTGACCGCGAACAACGCCGCCAGGCCGCTTTCACCTGACGTCATGGATTTCGAGATTAAGGGCTGGCTCATGCGGATTCTCTTTCGAAAGAACACAGCGCCAGAAACCACGTTCACCCTCGCGGGGAATTGATTGAAATCAAGCAAAATGGATTTCTGTTAATGCGTGGCAGCTGTCGTTCGAAGGGTGATATCAATCGCGTGCGACTAGCGCCGCGGGCTCGGCGAGCCATCGCGTCCGTGAAATCACGGAGCCCCGAATGGCGGCCCATCCTTCGAGACGCCCGCTTGCGGCGGGCTCCTCAGGATGAGGTCTGTGTCTCGGCGCATTTTAGACCCTCATGGTGAGGAGCCCGCCGCAAGCGGGCGTCTCGAACCATGCAGGCCGAGCACTTTCGCAGCCTCAAAGAACCGTATGCGATTGCTCGAGGAACAACGGGAACTGCAGGACGTCCCGTCAATCGCGCGCCGTCGCCTTGAGTGCCGCGATGACGTCCTCGCGGGCGATGATGCCGACCAGCTTCTGTGCACCGTCGAGCACGATAATGCTCCTGATGCGATGCTCGACCATGATCTGGAGCACGCGCGTCAACTTCGTGTCGGGACTGACATAGATGAACTCGGGCGTCATGACGTCGCCGACCTTGCGACTCATCAGGTCGCGATAGCGCGGCAGCATCTGGTTCGGCGTGAAGGCGAAGCACTTCAGGATGTCGAATTTGGTGACGATGCCAACGACTTGCTCGTCGTCCTCGACTGGATAGCTGTTGAAATCGTCCTGCTCGAACATCTCGCCGAGTTGGAGCATGTCGAGATCGCGCTTCACCGTCCGGACGTTGCGCGTCATGTAGCCATCGACGGTCTGCTCAAGGAATTTGTACACAGTGCATCCTCATCGATTCGTTCTATGGCGGCCCCGCCGTCAATGCGACAGCAGCACGCAGCGGGCGGTTTGCGCGACCAGATATTGGGTGACGCCCCCGAGGATCAGCTCGCGGAAGCGCGAATGACCGTAAGCACCGGCGACGATCAGGCCGGCTCCGACGTCGCCGGCGAGCTTCTCCAGTTGTTCCGCAGCAGTTTGGTTCCGCCCGCCGTCCGGGACGCGTGCGGTCGCGGTGATGCCGTGTCGGGCGAGCCATGCGGCAACATCGGTGACGCGCGCCATCACGGCCGCGCGGGCCTCATCGCCCTCGGGAATTTCGGCGACGGTGACTTCCCCGGCCTTGCGCAGCATCGGCAGCGCGCCGGCCAGCGCGCGCCGGGCCTCGGGGGTATCCTTCCACGCCACGAGCACGCTGCGCAGATCGAGCCAGGTGACCCGGTCGGGCACGACCAGAAGCGGGCGGCCGGCCTGCATCACCAGATCCTTGGGGCTGGCGAGCGCGAAGGCATCGGAGAACGCCGGGCTGCGCCCGCCGCTGACGAGAATGTCGGCACAGCGCGCCTGCGCCAGGACGAATCGCGCCGGAAAATCCATCGCGCTGCGCCACTGCGCATGTCCGTCGCGATTCCTCGTCGCAGCGCGGAATTGCGCCTCCAGACCCGCAAGGCGCCTCTTGACGGAGGCCTCACCCTGGTCGATCAGGCCCTGGGCCTCGGCGCCGTCGGTGAAATAGAGCGGCGGGGCGAACTGCGCCGCGGCAACCCCGACGATGGCGGCCTCGAATCGTTCGGCGAACTCGCCCGCGACCTGAAGACGCGCCTCGTTGGGCTGATCGAGCGCCAGGCTGACCATCACGGTCGCGTATGTCATCGGGGGTCTCCGCTGCGGTGAGCTTTCGCAAAATAGTAGGCCCGCCGCGGTTCGGGAGGATGAGATAGATCAAACCGCTCCGCGCCATGGCACGGGAAATCCGAATCAGACTTCCGAACTTGCCTCTTGCCCGGCCTTGGGCGACATTGCCGCAACAGAACTGCATCCGGCTGCCGCATGACGATGGGAGCAATCATTTGCCGCCGACGCGCGTAACGCATCCGCCCGAGGACGCTCGCGGCGAGTATTTTCGGGTCCGGATCGAGGGATTCGGCGTTGGCACCTGGGATTTCGACCTCAAAACGCGGGAGCTGGACTGGTCCGAGACCGCCGGGATTTTGCTCGGCGTCGAACGCGGCCGGCCGGCGAGCTACGACCTGTTCCTGTCGCGTCTCGAGCCTGAGGACCGCGAGCGGATCGAGAGCGCAATCAAGCGCGTCTCCGAGTGGGGCGGCGGCTTCGACGTGTCTTTCAGAGTCGGGGGCACCTCCGGCACAGGACAGTGGATTCGCGCCCGCGCGGGACTCATCCGGGACGAGGCCGGGGCGGCCCGGCATCTCAGCGGCATATTGCTCGACATCGACGAGGAGAAGCAGGTCGAGGAAACGCTGCGCACCCGCGAGACTCACCTCCGCTCGATCCTCCACACCGTTCCCGATGCAATGATCGTCATCGACGGCCACGGCATCATTCAGCTATTCAGCACGGCCGCCGAGCGTCTGTTCGGCTGGTCGGAGCTCGAGGCGATCGGCCAGAACGTCAGCATCCTGATGCCGGAGCCAGACCGCACTCGTCATGACAGCTACATCGCCCGATACCGTACAACCGGCGATCCGCACATCATCGGCATCGGCCGGATCGTGACTGGCAAACGGCGCGACGGAACGACCTTTCCGATGCACCTGTCGATCGGCGAGATGCAGACGGGCGGCCAACCCTATTTCACCGGTTTCGTCCGCGACCTTACCGAGCATCAGCAAACCCAGGCGCAGCTCCAGGAATTGCAATCCGAGCTCGTCCACGTCTCGCGCTTGAGCGCGATGGGCGAAATGGCGTCCGCGCTCGCCCACGAGCTCAACCAGCCGCTGGCCGCGATCAGCAACTACATGAAGGGCTCGCGGCGGCTGCTCGCCGGAAGCCACGATCCGAATGCGGCGAAGATCGAGAGCGCACTGGACCGCGCCGCCGAGCAGGCGTTGCGCGCCGGCCAGATCATCCGTCGCCTGCGCGACTTCGTCTCCCGCGGCGAATCGGAGAAGCGGGTCGAGAGCCTCTCCAAGCTGATCGAGGAGGCCGGCGCGCTCGGGCTTGCCGGCGCGCGCGAGCAGAACGTGCAGCTTCGCTTCAGCCTCAATCCGGACGCCGATCTCGTGCTCGCCGACCGGGTGCAGATCCAGCAGGTGCTGGTCAATCTGTTCCGCAACGCGCTGGAAGCGATGGCGCAGTCGCCGCGACGCGAACTCGTCCTCACCAATACGCCCGTCGCCGACGACATGATCGAGGTCGAGCTGTCAGACACCGGGTCCGGCTTCCAGGACGACGTGATTCCGAACCTGTTTCAAACCTTCTTCACCACCAAGGACACCGGCATGGGCGTGGGACTGTCGATCAGCCGCTCGATCATCGAGGCTCACGGCGGCCGCATGTGGGCCGAGAGCAACGCATCAGGCGGCGCGACATTCCGCTTCACCCTGCCGGCAGCCGACGAGAACTGATCCATGACGACCAAGGGAATGATCTACGTCATCGACGACGACGAGGCGATGCGGGATTCGCTGAACTTCCTGCTGGATTCTTCCGGCTTTGGCGTCACGCTGTTCGACGACGCGCAAGCCTTCCTCAACGCCCTGCCCGGCCTCGCCTTCGGCTGTGTGGTCTCCGACGTGCGCATGCCCGGCCTCGACGGGATTGAGCTGCTGAAGCGGATGAAGACGCAGAACTGCCCGTTTCCAATCGTGATCATGACCGGTCACGGCGACGTACCGCTCGCGGTCGAGGCGATGAAGCTCGGTGCGATCGATTTTCTCGAGAAACCGTTCGAGGACGACCGCCTCATCACCATGATTGAATCCGCGATCCGCCAGGCCGAGCCGGCCGCCAGGAGCGAGGCTGTCGCCCAGGATATTGCCGCCCGCGTCGCCTCCTTGAGCCCACGCGAACGGCAGGTCATGGAGGGCCTGATAGCAGGCCTCTCCAACAAGCTGATCGCCCGCGAATATGACATCAGCCCGCGTACGATCGAGGTGTACCGGGCCAATGTGATGACCAAGATGCAGGCCAATAGCCTCTCGGAGCTGGTCCGGCTGGCCATGCGCGCCGGCTTGATCAAGGATTGAGACAGGTCAAGGCCCTTGCGGCGGCCTGTGCTAGCCAGTCAGCATGATCGAGATCGGCTCGCAGCATCAGCGGCTCCCAACGGGGTCATCGGCAAAGCCCACCGTCTACGTGGTCGATGACGATGCCGCCGTGCTGGGTTCCCTGCGCTTCCTGTTGGAAACCGACGGTTTTGTCGTACGGACCTTCAGGAATGCCACGGCGCTGCTCAATGCGGCGGGCCCATCCCGCGCCGACTGTTACGTGATCGACTACAAGATGCCCGACATCAACGGCATCGAGCTGGCCTCCCGCCTGCGCCAATCCGACGGCAATACGCCCGTGATCCTGATCACCGGCTACCCCGACCATAATATTGCCGCCCGAGCGGCGGCGGCAGGCGTGAAAGACGTGATTTTGAAGCCGCTTCTCGACGAAAATCTGGTCAAGCGCATCCGCCGCGTCATCCAGGACCGGCACGAAAACTGACCTGCGGGATTCTACGTAAGGGCACGTCCCTAAGATATCGCTCGAAATTTTCAGTTCCCGCAATCTCGCGTAGCAATGCGTCACCACAACGGAGATGGCGCAGATGCTGACCCAGACGTTCAATACCCAGCCGATCAAGACCCAGATCAACGGCAGCAAGATCGCCCCGGCGCAGCCCGTGTCCGACCAGTTCGGCGCGATCACTGGCCATGTCGGTCTCGTCGCCACCGAATTCTCCTATCGCAAGGACGAGGAGATTTACGGCGAGGACGAGCCGGCAGAATATGTCTACCAGGTGGTCTCCGGCGCCGTGCGCAGCTACAAGCTCCTCTCCGACGGCCGCCGCCAGATCGGCGCCTTCCATCTTCCCGGCGACGTGTTCGGCCTCGAATCCGGCCCTGCTCACCGCCTTGCAGCCGAAGCCATCATCGATACCGCCGTACGGCTCGTAAAGCGTTCGAGCCTCGAGAAGGCCGCAGGCATCGACGTCCTGGTCGCCCGCAAGCTGTGGGTCATGACGGCTGCAGAGCTGCGCCATGCCGAGGATCACATGCTTCTGCTCGGACGCAAGACCGCAATGGAGCGCGTTGCAACTTTCCTGCTCGAAATGGACCGCCGCCTGGCCGTCGCCGGCATGATCGCGCTGCCGATGTGCCGGCGCGACATCGGCGACTATCTGGGCCTCACGCTCGAAACCGTGTCGCGTGCGCTGTCACAGCTTCACGCGCAGGGCATTTTGGGCTTCTCCGGCGCCCGCCAGATCGTGCTGCGCAACCGCCAGCGCCTGCACAGTCTCGACGCCTGATCTCTCCCTCCCCGCCGACGATCGACTTGGCCAGCCGAACTCGTTTCGGCTGGCCATTTTCTTGTCCATTTATCTAGCCGCGAAGCGACGGGTTTCCGGCATCACCAGGAGGATCAGCAGAAATCCGGTCGCGGCGACGCCGGAGAGCCCGATGAAGGCGGTGGCATTGCCGAACTTGTCACTGACATAGCCGCCGAGCACCGTGCTCAGCGACGCGCCGATGCCGGTGGCTGTGCCGACGATGCCTTGGGCGAGATTGAAATGGCCGCTGCCGAAGGCGACGTCCGCCACGATCAGCGGAATCATCACCGCGAACACCGCCGCGGTGAAGCCGTCGAACACCTGCACCAGCACCAGCAGATAGGGATCGCGCACGGTTGCGAACAACAGACCACGGATCGTCAGCGCACCGAAGCCGATCAACAGCAGCGGCCGCCGGCCCCACAGCTGCGCCTTGTGTCCGACCGAGGGCGAGAGCAGTGCCACGATCGCCTGCGGCACGACAATGCAAAAGGCGACGAGCACCGTCGCCCATTGGCTCGACCGCGCCGTCACCGCGCTTGCCATCAGCGGCATCATTGCGCCGTTCGCGAGCTGCAACAGCAGCACGCTGAGCGCGAAGACAATGAGCGGACGCTGCCGGATCAAGTGCCAAATATTGGTATCACCACGGTCCGCCGCTTCACGCGGCATCTCGCCGTGGCAGCGTGCAATGTCGACCTCATGTTCGCGGATGCGCGAGAGCGCGATTAGAGTGGGGATCGCGAGCAGGAAGGTGACCAGGAACACCGAGCGACTCGACAGAAGATAGCCGGCGGTGCCCATCACCGCGGCGGCGACGCCGTTGCCAATGGAGGCGAAGCGCGCGTTGCGGCCGAGCCGCTCGCCGATCGCGACCGGGCCGACCAGACCGAGGCTGATCGCCGCGATCGCCGGACCCAGCACGCAACTCGCAGCCGCGTGCAATGTGGCCGCAGCCACCACCACGGGAAGGATCGGCATGGCCGCATAGGCCAGCGCGCAGCAGCCGATCGTCACGATCGCGAGCGCTGCGACCAGCCGCTCGGATTTCGCGGCGTCGATGATCGCGCCACCCGGCATCTGCCCGATCAGGGCAACGATGCCACCGATCGACAGCACGAGGCCGATTTCGACCTGGGTCCATTTCTGCGTCGTCAGATAGACCGCGATGAAGGGGCCAAATCCTGTCTGGACGTCGGCAAGAAAGAAGATGAACCAGTCGAGGCCGCGCAGGCTCTGGCGTGAGGGAGCCGGAAGACCGGGCGGCGGCGGCGCGGCGACGTTGTCCAGCTCAACGTGGCGACCGCGATCTCCGGCGGCATGGTTCGGCTTTCTCGACGACAACACAGGCGGCCATCCCTCCCCGCGCCTCACTGAATCGCTTGCAGCGTTTGCAGGCTGCCGGATGCGCCGAGCACGACGATCGGCGCGTCCTCCTTGTATTCCGGCGCGGCCGCGACCTGCGCCTTGGTCAGTTCCAGCGTGATGCTGTCCTTCTTGTTGGCGATCTTGCCGAATCGCATCGCGTTCCAGTCCACCACGATCCTGCGGCTGCCGACGCCGAGAAAGCCGCCGAAATCGATCACGGCGGCGCGCACATGACCGGTGCGATCGACGATGATGTCGACGATGCGCCCCATGCCCTCGTCCGCAGCGCTCCGCACGTCGCGGCCGAGGACGCCATGCGCATCGCTCGCGCCGATGATCGTCACCGACGGCGGCGGCGCGGCATCCTTTGGCGTGACCGGCACCGTTGACGCCGGCGGCTGTGCCGTCGGCGGCGCATTTGCTTCACTTGGGGGCACGGGCTGCTCCTCCGCGGCGCGCGACACCGGGGCGGTCAAGCCCGCGGCGATCGCAACGCTCAGAACCAACCATCCAGCGGCACGCATATATCCTCCTCGCGGCCCGCCTTGCTAGCGTGCCAGCACTATCGACACCTGGATCTGGCCGCGCGTGCGCAGCACTTCCAGCGCCACATCGTCGCCGTGGCGGCTGACACGCAGATCGACGCTGGAATCGCCCAGTCGCAGATCGCGCAGGATCACCTCGTTCAAGAACGACGGCAGATGCGGATTGCGCAGGCGGATTTCGCCGCGCGCCACGTCGAATTCGATGCCCAGCGCCGCCTCCAGCAGCGTGAACGGCGTCGCGCTGGCCCAGGCCTGCGGCGCGCACGCGACCGGATAGAGCGTCGGACCGCGCCGCTTTTCGCGTCGGAACCCGCAGAACAATTCGGGCAGCCGCCGCAGGTCCATATAGGTCGCAGCGTCGAACAGGCCCTTGAAGACGTGCGCGACCGAATGCTTGAGCCCATAGCGTGCGAGCCCGAGTGCAATCAATGCATTGTCGTGCGGCCAGATCGAGCCGTCATGATAGGACATCGGGTTATAGCGCACCTCGCCTTGCGCGACGGTGCGGATGCCCCAGCCCGAGAAGAAGTGCGGCCGCATCAGGTCGGCAGCGACCAGCCGCGCGCGGTCCTCGCGGATCATGCCGCTGAACAGGACCTGTCCCGCATTCGAAGTCCGCACCCTGCAAGGCCGCTTGCCGCCGTCGAGCGCGAGCGCGTAGGTGCCAAGCTCCTCGCACCAGAACGCCTTCTCGAAGCGTTCCGCCAACGCCTTGGCTTCCGCCTCGAGCTTCCTCACGCGGTCCGGCTTACCGAGCCGCAAGGCGCAACGCGCGGCGAACTGCTTTGCCGCATAGACGTAGCCCTGGACTTCGGCCAGCGCGATATTGCCTTCCGCAAGCTGGCCGTCGGCATGGAAGATCGCGTCGAACGAGTCCTTCCAGCCCTGGTTGGCGAGACCTTTTTCGGTGGCCCGCTGATATTCGACGAAGCCATCCTGATCGGGATCGCCGGGCCCGTCGATCCAGGCGAGGCCCGCCTCGATCGCCGGCCACAGCTCGATCAACGTCTTCTCGTCGCCGGTGCGCTCGAAATACCGCCCGGCCAGCAGCACGAACAACGCGGTCGAATCCACGCTGCCGTAATATTGCGAGAACGGCACCTCGCCCAACGCAGCCATCTCGCCGCCGCGCATCTCGTGCAGAATCTTGCCCGGTGCGGCGTCCGCCAGCGGATCGACCGCTTTCGCCTGGAAATGTGCGAGCCGCCGCAACACGCCCTTGGCGATCCGCGGGTCGACCCACAGCATCTGCAGCGCGGTGATCAGCCCGTCGCGGCCGAACGTCGTCGAGTACCAGGGAATGCCGGCGTAGGGATAACGTCCCTGCGGCGTCTCGGTCATCAACATGTTCAGATCGGCCATCGCCTGGCACAGGACTTCGTTGAAAATGTTATTGGAGGTCTCGATGCTGGCGGCGCCCATGGTCGACTGGCGCATTTCGCGCCGATGGGCGAGCAGGCCCCGGAAGAAGGGCACCGGCTTCTCCGCCGGCGGCCGGTTGCAGGAGACGGCCACGAACAGTGACTTGGCCTGATGCGGCTCCAGATCGAGCTCCCAGGTCGCGGCATTGACCGAGAGCCGCGTCGGACGCGGGTCGAAATGCAAGCCAGCGCTACGCTCGGCGTCATCGAGGCCGCGATATTCGAACAGCACGTCGGTCGGTCCGAACAGTCGGCTCGTTCCGATGCCGCGGCGCGGCCGCCGCTCGCCGCGGACCTCGAACAAGTCGGCGAAGTCGTTGCCGAACAGCAGCGTCAGCGGGAAGCTGGTGCGCCGATCGCCATGGTTCTGCACGCCGATGCGCTGATAGGCCGTGCCGCGCCACAGGAAGATCGTGCGCACGATGTGCAGCAGGTCTTTTTGCAGAACGAGGCTGCCCTCCCGGTAGATGTCCGGGTTGGTGAGGTCGACAGTCAGCGCCGAATTGTCGTCACGTAGGTTCGAGCCGAGCAGCAGCGGCTGGAGATCGTCGAGCACGAGCTCGAGCCGGGCAAGATAGCGCGTGTCGTGATGGAACAGGCCGTCCGGCCCGCCGGCCGAGGCGCCGATGTCGCCATGGCTATCGAGCACGATGAAGGTGTCGTCGTGCTTGAGCGAACGCCGCGGCCGGGCCGATGGCCCGGTCATCGGAATGTAGAAAGGTTGCTCGGCGACCTGCTCCAGGGTCCGCGTCACAGAGACGAATTGGGTTACGGCTTCGGCCGACATGAACTCTTCCCCTGCGTTTGTTTCGAAACGCAACCGACGAGAACGCGACTTTTGATTTACGCGGCGGCTTGCGAGAGCCGGCTCATTTCCTGCGTAACCAGCTCACGATAGGGCCCGTGTCCCTGCATCAGGCGCTCGGGCGAGCCGTCCTCGATGATCTTACCATTCTTCAACACGACCACACGGTCGAAATTGCGCAGCGTCGCGAGCCGATGCGCAATCGCAATCACAGTGCGGCCACGCATCAAGCGCGACAGCGCTTCGCGGATCGCCTCCTCGGATTCGCTGTCGAGCGCCGCGGTCGCCTCGTCCAGCAGCAGGATGGGCGCGTCCTTGAGGAACGCCCGCGCAATCGCAATGCGCTGGCGCTGGCCGCCGGACATTTTGACACCGCGGTCGCCGACCATGGTATCGAGACCTTCCGGCAGGCTCTCGACGAAATCGCAGCGCGCCGCGATCGCCGCCCGCAGCACCTCGTCGTCGGTCGCATTGGGGCGGCCGTAACGGATGTTCTCGCGGATCGAGCGATGGAACAGAGAGATATCCTGCGGCACGACCGAGATCGCCTCGCGCAGGCTGAGCTGGGTTACCTTGGAGATGTCCTGCCCGTCGACGGTCACGCTGCCCTCGTCGACGTCGTAGAAGCGCTGGAGCAGCGTGAACAGTGTCGACTTGCCGCCGCCGGACTGGCCGACCAGGCCGACACGCTGACCCGGCTGGAGCCGCAGGCTGAATCGCTCGAAGATCTTCGCGCCGCCGGGATAGCCGAAGGTGACGTTGTTGAACGCAATCGCGGCGCCGCTCTTGACCAGCGGTTCCGCATTGGGGTGATCGCGCAGTTCATGCGGCACCAGCAGCGTCGCGATTGCCTCGGTCAGCCGCGCGACGTGCTGGGTGACGTCGACCAGGGCCACCGCGAGGTCGCGCGTGGCATTGAGAATGGAGAGGCCGAGGGTGCAGACCAGCACCACGTCGCCCGTGGTCGCCTCGCCCTGCTGCCAGAGCGTGATCGCCCAAGCCATAAGCGCAATGGTGAGCACCACGGTCACGCCGGCGTGAGTGAGCCGCAGCTTTTCCAGGTAGCGCAGGCTCCGGCCGCGCGCGGTGAGTTCCCGGTTGACGGTGGCGTCGAAACGTTCGTGCTCGTGGGTGATGCCGCAGAAGGCCCGAACCAGCGGCATGTTGCTGATGACGTCGATCATCTCGCCATCGACCACGGCCGCCTTGTCGGCGAAATCGTCATGCAGCGGCTTGCCGGCGGCAGCGAGGTGGAACATCGCCAACACCATGCCGCCGGCGATCACGATCAGGCCGAGCGCCATATAAGGGCTGACGGTTCCAATCAGCGCGATTGCCGCAACTGTGGCAATGCAAGGCGGGAGCACATTCCAGACGAACATGTTCTCGACCGTAAACACCGCATTCGACGTGGCGGTGATGCGGCTGGTGAGCATGCCCGGCATCCGGTCCGAAAAATAGCTCGGCGCGTGCCCGGTCAGATGGCGGAAAATGTCGCGGCGCAAATCGCCGGTGACGCGGACGAATGTGAAGCTCGCGGTCCAGCTCGCGATCCGCCACAGGAAATTGTCGGCGGTAATCAGCGACATGAGGAAAACGAATGCCAGCCATACGCTACCGCCATGTGAAGGTCCGGCCGACAGGCTGTCGACCAGGGACTTGACGCCGTACTGCGTGCCCACTGAGCAGGCAACCGCCGCCACGACGGCGGTCAGGATCACCAGATGCGACGCCATACGGCGCCGTAGATAGCGCAGAACAAAGGCAAATGGCCTGCGCGCGTATCCAGAAAGATGATCCATTTAGCTGCGACCCCGTCGTGATGATTCCAATTTTGTTACTGGTCGACTGAACATCGACCGCTTTGCCTCGGTTCCCGGGCCAGACCATCACGACATGCGGATGCGGACGATCTGAGATCAGGTGATGGCAGGACCAAGATCGCGCGCCACGTGTCGAATAAGTAACATTCGTTGAGAGGAACTTCGCAAGTGCGGGAACGTTCCCTTCGCTGGCGTATGCCGGTGCCGAACAGGCGGGGGCTTTCTATAATCATGGTCGTACAGAGGAGATGGTGAGATGCGCATCGCGCAGGTAGCTCCGTTGACGGAGGCTGTTCCACCCAAGCTTTATGGCGGCACCGAGCGGGTGGTGCATTGGTTGACGGAAGAGCTGGTTGCCTTGGGACACGATGTAACGCTGTTCGCCAGCGGCGATTCGCGGACATCCGCGAAGCTGGATGCTCTGTGGCCGCGGGCACTCCGGCTCGACGGTTCCGTGCGCGATCCGAACGCGCTGCACATGGTGATGCTGGAACGGGTGCGGCAGAAATGTGACGACGAGGAATTCGACTTCCTTCACTTCCATCTCGATTACTATCCGTGGTCGCTGTTCTACCGCCAGCCGACGCCGTTCGTGACCACCCTGCATGGCCGGCTCGATCTCCCCGAGCACCAGCCGGTATTCAACACGTTTCCCAAGGTTCCTGTGATCTCGATCTCAAACGCACAGCGGCGTCCGGTGCCGCAGGCCAACTGGGTGAGGACCATTCACCATGGCCTGCCGGAGAACCTGCTGACGCCGAAGCCGGCTCGCCAGGAATATCTCGCCGTGCTCGGCCGCATCGCGCCGGAAAAGGGCGTCGACCGCGCCATCAAGATCGCCACCCATTGCGGCATCCCGCTGAAGATCGCAGCCAAGGTCGATCGCGCCGATCAGGATTATTATGACGAGCTGATCCGGCCCATGATCGAGAACAATCCGCTGGTCGAATATATCGGCGAGATCAGCGATCACGAGAAGTCAGATTTCCTGAGCGGCGCGCTCGGCCTGCTGCTGCCGATCGACTGGCCGGAGCCGTTTGGCCTCGTCATGATCGAGGCCATGGCCTGCGGAACGCCGGTGGTCGCCTTCAATCGCGGCTCGGTGCCTGAGATCATCGATGAGGGGCTGACCGGCTTCGTGGTCGAGGACGTCCTCAGCGCGGCCGGCGTAGTCAAACGGCTTCCGGAGTTGAGCCGCGCCGCGATCCGCAAGCAGTTCGAAACACGGTTCACCGCGCGGCGCATGGCGCTGGACTATCTCGCCGCCTATCGCAACCTGACCGAGGAGCAGGCGCCGCGGATCAAGCTGGTGAGCAGCGCGGAGTAGCGCTTCTGCGCCGCTGCCAGCCGATGTGCCCTCTCCCCTTGCGGGAGAGGGCTACGAGGGCCGAGCGGCAAACTCGTTTGGGTGAGGGGTTGCTTCCCGATCGCAAAGCCTCTCCGCGGAGAGAGACCCCTCATCCGGCGCCATAGCCGAAGCTTCGCTTCGGCGTTCTTAAGAACGGCGGCCGAAGGCCGCCTATGCCACCTTCTCCCACAAGGGGAGAAGGGAAGAAGAGGCGCCCTGCTTCCTTGCCGTCATTGTTGGCAATCACCTGCGAGATGCAGTTAGATGGCTACGACCGGTCGGGAGGAAGCAAAATGACTGAACACAGCAACACGCCGAAGGAAGCGTCGCCGTCCGTCATCGCACAGCAGAACGCCATGCTGAACGCGCTGCCGTTTTCCGACACGCGGGATTTCGACGATGCCGCGCGCGGCTTCCTCGGCACGATCGAGAATGCAGAGATCACCAACCCGCAAGGGCGGACGGTCTGGAGCCTCGAGCCCTACGGCTTCCTGTCCACCGAAGCGGCGCCGCCGACGGTCAATCCGAGCTTGTGGCGCCAGTCGCGTCTCAACATGCATCACGGCCTGTTCGAGGTCGTGACCGGCGTCTACCAGGTGCGCGGGCTCGACATCGCCAACATGACGCTGATCGAGGGCGAGCGCGGCGTCATCGTCGTCGACACACTGACATCGATCGAAGGCGCCCGGGCTGCGCTCGATCTCTACTACAAGCACCGCGGCATGCGGCCGGTCGCGGCCGTGATCTTTACCCACACCCATACCGATCACTGGGGCGGTGCGCGCAGCGTGCTGGAGGAGGATGCACTCGCCACCGGCCAAGTGCCGCTCATTGCCCCGAACCTGTTCATGGAGCATGCGGTTTCCGAGAACATCATTGCGGGGCCGGCGATGCTGCGCCGGGCGCAGTACCAGTTCGGCCCGTTCCTCGCCAAGGGCGTGCGCGGGCAGGTCGATTGCGGCCTCGGCAAGTCGATGGCGGCAGGCTCGGTCGCACTGCTGCGCCCGACCGACCTGATCATGGCGACCGGCGACAAGCGCGTGATCGACGGCGTCGAATTCGAATTCCAGATGGCGCCGAACAGCGAAGCACCGGCGGAGATGCATTTCTTCATTCCGCGCTACAAGCTGTTGAACCTCGCCGAGAACTGCACGCATAATTTCCACAATCTGCTGCCGTTCCGCGGCGCTGATGTGCGCGACGCGCTGGCCTGGTCGAAATATCTTGGCGAGGCCTTGCAGCTGTGGGATGGCAAGGCGGAGGCGATGTGCGGCCAGCATCACTGGCCGGTGTGGGGGCGCGAGCGCATCGGCACGATGATCCGGCAGCAGCGCGATCTCTACAAGTTCGCGCATGACCAGACCATCCGCCTGATGAACCACGGTCTCAACGCTGCCGAGATCGCCGAGACCATTCAATTGCCGAAGAGCCTCGAAGGCGCCTGGCACGGCCGCGGCTATTACGGCCACATCCGCCACAATGTGAAGGCGATCTACCAGAAGTACCTCGGCTGGTACGACGCCAATCCGGTCAATCTCGATCCGCTGCCGCCGG
The DNA here is from genome assembly GCF_023074015.1 of Bradyrhizobium sp. 142. NCBI lineage: Bacteria > Pseudomonadati > Pseudomonadota > Alphaproteobacteria > Hyphomicrobiales > Nitrobacteraceae > Bradyrhizobium > Bradyrhizobium sp. 142. The sequence goes on along the minus strand of NZ_JADPKQ010000393.1, from coordinate 6,498 downwards.
TGGAATCCGGGAAGAAGTACGTCGAATATATGGGCGGCGCCGACGCGATCCTCGCTCGCGCGCGCAAGGACTATGACAAGGGCGAATTCCGCTTCGTGGCGCAGGCGCTCGGCCATCTCGTGTTCGCCGAGCCGGACAATGCGGCGGCGCGTGCGCTGCTGGCGGATACGCTGGAGCAGCTCGGTTATGCGGCCGAAAGCGCCACCTGGCGCAACGCCTATCTGTTCGGCGCCCAGGAATTGCGCCAGGGCATGCCGAAGACGCCGCCGCGTCCGCCGATTCCGCGCGAGACGCTCGCGGCGCTGCGCACCTCACAGCTCTGGGACATGCTCGGCGTCCGCCTCAACGGCCCCAAGGCCGAGGGCAAGCACATCGTGCTGAACTGGAGCTTTTCCGACACCGGCGAGACTTTTGTGCTCAACCTGGAGAACTGCGCGCTCACCTATATCGCAGGCATGCAAGCGGAAGGCGCTGACGCCAGCTTCACATTGGCGCGCGCGACCCTCGATGAAGTGATCGGGAAACTGACGAGCTTTCCGGAGACGGTGGCCGCCGGCAAGGTCAAGCTCGCCGGCAACCCGATGCGGCTCGCCGAGCTGATGGGCCTGATGGATGAATTCCCGCGCATGTTCGAGATCGTCGAGCCGAAGCGGGCGGCGGTGAGGTAAGGCTACGCCGACTTGTTTCCTTCTCCCTTGTGGGAGAAGGTGGCGCGAAGCGCCGGATGAGGGGTATCTATCGGCAAACTCTAGCCTAGGCGAGAGATTCGCCCGCGGAGAGAAACCCCTCGCCCGGCTCGCCGCTGCGCGGCGATCCACCCTCTCCCACAAGGGGAGAGGGTGCACCGCTCGCGCAGCTACATGCTCAACAAATTCCACTACATCCCCAGCAGGTTGGGCAGCCACAGTGACAGACCCGGCCAGTAGGTCACGAGCACGAGGAACGCCAGCATCGTCAGGAGCCATGGCCACACCGCGACCGTGAGCTCGGTGATGCCCATCTTGGCGATACCGGAGGCGACATAGAGGTTGAGCCCGACAGGCGGATGGCACAGCCCGACCTCCATGTTGACCGTCATCAGGATACCGAAATGGATCGGATCGATGCCGAGCTTGATCGCGACCGGAAACAGGATCGGCGCCATGATCAGGATGATCGAGGACGGCTCCATCACGTTGCCCGCCAGCAGCAGCAGCAGGTTGACGACGAGGAGGAAGCCGATCCAGCCGAGGCCCTGATCGATCATCCATTGCGCAAGCGCTTGAGGTACGTTCTCGTAGGTCATCAGGAACGAGAACAGGACGGCGTTGGTGATGATGTAGAGCAGCATCGCCGAAAGATTCGCCGACGACAGCAGCACCCGCGGCACGTCCCGCAGCTTGAGGTCCTTGTAGATGAACACCGCAACGACGAAGGCGTAGACCGCACTGACGGCGGCAGCTTCGGTCGGCGTGAACAGGCCGCTGTAGATGCCGCCGATCACGATCACGATCAGCAGGATGCCCCACATCGACTTGCGGAAGGCGTCGAGGCGCTCCATGAAGGTCGCCTTCGGCATCCGCGGATAATCGTTGCGCCAGGCGCGATAGAACGTCGTCGCGCCGAGGAGCGTGGCCAGCACGAACCCCGGCACGATGCCGGCGATGAACAGCTTGCCGACGGAGCTGTTGGTGGAGACGGCAAAAAGCACCATCGGAATCGAGGGTGGAATGAGAATGCCCAGCGAGCCGGAGGTCGTGATCACGCCCGCGCCGAACCGCTTTGGAAATCCCTGCGCGACCATAGCGGGCAGGATCACCGAGCCGATCGCCACCACGGTCGCCGGCGACGAGCCGGAAATCGCGGCAAACAGCGCGCAGGCGACCACGCCCGAGAGCGCAAGCCCGCCGTACCAATGGCCGACCAGCGCAGTCGCAAACGCGATCATCCGGCGCGCCACGCCGCCATGGGTCAGGAAGTTGCCGGCGAGGATGAAGAACGGGATCGCCATGATCTCGAAATTCTCGATGCCGGTGAACAGCTTCAGCGCCACCGATTCGGTTCGCACGTCGGTCAGCGTGAACATGAAGCTGAGCACGGTCAGACCGAGCGCGATCGAGATCGGCATGCCCGTGAGCATCAGCGACAGCAGAAGCGCGAAAACCACGGCGACCCGCAGTCCCTGCGGCAGGGTGATGACGTGCGCCGAATGGGCGAAGCACAAGGCGACGATCAGGACCGGCAACAACATCAGGACCCAGCCGAGCGGACTGCGTTCGTCACGGACCACCTGACTGCGCGTGACCGGAGCCGGATGAACCGGGTCTATCTCGACGCCTTCGACGCCGGCCATGTCGTGATGGGGCAGCTCGCCGGTATGATAGAACGACCAGGCGACCTGCAGGAAGCGGAAGCACATCAGCCCCGAGCCGAGAGGGATAGTGAGGTACACCATCCACATCGGCGCTTCGAGATCGTTCGACTGCTGGCCGGTCTGCCACATCTGGCCGACGAACGCGGCGCCGAAATAAGCGACGATGGCAGTGAAAAGCGCGCCGCACAAAAGACCGAAGGTGATGACGCGGCGGCGTGATCCACCGGGCAGGATGTTGACGAGCACGTCGACGCCGACATGGATGCCGGTGCGAACGCCATAGGCCGCGCCGAACTTGGCCATCCAGATGAACATGTAGATGCAGAGCTCTTGCGCCCAGGACAGGTCGAGGTCGGCAAGCCAGACGAACACCGCGCGCGCGGGCACAGCAAGGAAGCTCAAGTTGCGGGCTTCCGCCCATTTGGCGAGATCGATCGACAGCCCCGCCCCGTAGCGGTGCAGCACGGCGACGAAGATCAGCGATGTCGCGGCCGCAATGAGCGTCGCGATCAGCCATTCTTCGAGATGATTGAGCACACGATTCAAAACACGCAGCAACTTGGTCCCCCAGGATCGGCTCGTCATTCAAGAGCGAAACGGCCGGGAGCGCGTGACCCCCGACCGTTCGGATTGTTGTTATAAGGTGCGGCCGTCAGTTCATCTTGACGTCGAGTTCCTTGGCGAGAAGATCGAGCACCTCCTGCCCGACCCGGCCCTTGGCCCATTTGTACGTCGGCTGCATCGCCTCCTGCCAGGCCTTGCGATCGGCGTCGGTAAGATAATGCAGCGTGGTCTTGCCCACCTTCTTGATCTCGGCGAGCGCGTCCTCGTTCTCCTGGCGCGCAATCGAGTTGGTATAGTCGGTCGCCTCGGTCATCGCCTTCTCGAGCTGGGTGCGAATATGGGGCGGCAGGCCGGACCAGAATTTCGAGTTCACGATGACGGCGTATTGGAGATGCGCGTGATAGGACACGGTGATGTCCTTCTGCACTTCGTAGAATTTCTGCGTCCAGTAATTCGACGCCGTGTTCTCGCAGCCGTCGACCACGCCGGTCTGGAGCGCCTGGTAAACTTCCGAGAATGCCATGATCTGCGGGATCGTGCCGACCAGGCGGAAATACTGGTCCGCGACCTTCGATCCGGAGATGCGGAATTTCAGTCCCTGGAAATCGGTCGGCTTCACCAGCGGACGGTTGGCCGAAACCATGTGGAAGCCGTTGTCCCAATAGCCGAGCCCCGTGATGCCCTTGGCCTCGAGCTTCTGGAACAGCCACTTGCCGACCGTGCCCTTCATCGCATTGGCGTAGGTGTCGCCGTCCTTGAACAGCCAGGGCAGGTCGAGCGCCTCGAATTCCTTGATGCCGAGCGGTGCGAATTTCGCGGTCGAGGGCGCCAGCATGTGCACGGAGCCGAGCTGCAGCGCCTCGATCTCCTCCTTGTCCTTGTAGAGCGTCGAGTTCGGATAGACTTCGATCTTGACCTTGCCGTCGGTGTACTTCTCGGCGAGCTCCTTGAATTTGAGCGCGCCCTTGCCCTTCGGGGTGTCGTTGGCGACAACGTGACTGAACTTGATGATGATGGGGCTCTGGGCCTCGGCGACGGCAGGGGCCACAAGAATAGCCGCGGCGGCGACCGCAAGAAGCAGCTTGCGCATGAAGTAACCTCCCAACAACCTTTAAAACCGGGTTCTTTTTTGTTTTCCGGTTTTGAGTAGTGACAGCAATCCACCACCCGAACAACTAGACCTAAGCCCAATTTGCCGCAGCCAAGCTAGCTTGACCGCCGGCGTCTACGCAACTCGGCACCCGCTCCAGCCTGCGCAGCGAGCGCTTATGTCGCATTGCGGCAATGCGATCAGCCCTTGCGCTGGGCAACGATGAAGAGGCGGCGGAACGGGAACAGCGTCTGCCCCATCGCATTCTTCGGATAGGCTTTCGCCACCCGCTCGCCATAGGCGGTCTCGAACGCCGCTTTTTCTTCGCCCTGCAGCACGTCGAGATAACGCGTCAGCCAGGTGCCCTTGGTCCACTCCTTCACGGGGTTCTCGCCTTCAAGCACCTGGAGATATTCGGTCTCCCAGATGTCGATGTTTTGGGACAAGGGCAAAAGAACATCATGATAGAACGCGGGACCTTCGACCGGCGGCGGCGTGACGAGATGCTCGACCTTGGACCGCCACGGCCCGTTCAGCGCGGTCTCGCCGATCAGCACATGCGAAGGCGCAAGGAAGTTGCGCGGCATCTGCACCGCAAGCATGCCGCCCGGCGTCACCTTCTCCATCACCGACGGGAAGAGTGCCGCATGATTGGGCAGCCAGTGCAGTGCGGCATTGGAATAGACCACGTCATATTGCTTCGCCGGACGCCAGTGTCCGAGATCCTGATGCGACCATTCCACGTCCGGCGCGGCCTTGCGGCCCGCGGCGACCATCTCGGCCGAGCCTTCGACTCCGGTCACGGTCGCGCCCGGCCAACGCTCCTTAATCAGTTTGGTGACGTTGCCGGCGCCGGCACCGAGATCGGCGATCTCGCGCGGGGCAAAATCCGGAATTCGCATCAAGAGATCGACCGCGGGCCGGAGCCGGTGGCCGGAGAATTTCAGATATTGCTGCGGATCCCAGACCATCGGCTCACGCCTTTTCTTTTTCATGTTTCCTTCGTCCTGCCTCTTGGTTACCACTGCTCGTCCCGCTCAGGCAATTCGCAGCCGGCAGGGATGGGGCAGGAAACAAGCAGCAACAAGCAAGAGCGTTGACCATGGACCTCGGGCTCAAATCGAAAACCGCTGTCGTCACCGGCGCGAGCATTGGCATCGGCCGTGCCATCGCCAAGGGCCTGGCGGCCGAAGGCGTGCGCATCGTGGCGGTGGCACGACGGGGCGACCTGCTCGCCCAACTGGTGCAGGAGGTCGGCGGCGGCGCGATCATCCCGTTCGAGCAGGACGTGATGGCAAAGGATGCAGCCGAGAACATCGCAGCCTTTGCGCTGAAGGAGCTCGGCCATGCCGACATCCTCGTCAACAATGCCGGCGGCAGCCGCCCGCTGCCGATCGATGCGCCCGACAGCCAATGGGACGAGGCGATCGCGCTGAACTTCACCAGCTACCGCCGCATCGCGCATGTGCTGCTGCCGCAGATGGTGGCGCGCAAATGGGGCCGCATCATCAACATCACCGGCAAGTCCGAGCCGGAAGGACTCAACGCCGCGTTCGCGGCCAAGGCCGCCGTGCACGCCTGGGCCAAGGGCCTGTCGCGCGAGATCGGCGAGCACGGCATCACCATCAACTGCATCCCGCCCGGCCGCATCATGAGCGAGCAGATCCGCCGCAACTATCCGCCGGACTACCGCGAGCGCTTTGCCGAAGAGGAAATTCCGGTGGGCTATTGGGGCGAGCCGGAGGACCTCGCCGCGCTCGCAGTGTTCTTGGCCTCGCCGGTGGCACGGTACATCACGGGTACGGTGATCCCGGTGGATGGGGGGTTGAGGAGGTATCAGTTTTAGCCATTGGGCTGTTAAACTGACGGAGCTGCGAAAGCATGCCGCTCCGCTGTTCTCCCGGGAGCGGACAGTGTCAGCTGACTCAACGATTCGGCTGAGGGCCGGAAGTCTAAGCATCCGCGAAAAAGTCGACCGCCGACACGGTTTCGAGCAAAGCGCTTAGTCACGATAGCCCTTACACTTCGTCTCCTCTTTGTACTCGCCGTGCTTGCCCCACTTCCGCTCAATCTTGCAGAGGCCTAGGTAATACTCCTGCTCGTATTCGCGATCGTAGTTGTAGGCGCGATATGGCCGCCGGCAGCGTGAACACGACGTGATAGTACGGCACCGGCAGCAGCTCGGCCTCGCGGTCGGCGAGCCAGTCCTTTGCGGCGGCGCCCTGGCACTTCGGGCAATGCCGGTTGCGGCAGGTAATGGGCGACGCCCATTACCTGCCTTATGGGCAAAGCCGGTAATGGGGAGCTGGCGGCAACTTGATCGCGCTCCTGCACCAATCACCGCCAACCCCGCTCTCCATTACGAGGTACGCCTGAGGAGTTCGATCAGCTTGTCGGTGGGCTGGAAGACGCCGCGCCGCAGGTGGGGCGGCACGATCGCCTCCATCGCATCGAGCTTCTCGGTCGGATCGCCGCGCGTGTAGACCTCGGT
>NZ_JADPKQ010000117.1:0-518 GCF_023074015.1 Bradyrhizobium sp. 142 | reverse complement strand
GAATACTTCTGGTCCAGATGCGAATAGCTCAAGTCTGCCGTGAAGGTCAGGTTCTTGACCGGGGTCCACGCAGTGTTGACACCGATGACCGCGAAGTTGAAGTCCGGGTTACAAGTCGCAGTGGCGGCGCCAAAAACGGCGACAAAGTTGCCGCAAATCAGGGCCTTGCCCGTATCGCCGTACTTCAACTGAGCATACGCACCGTAGATGCCGGACACCCAATTTGGATTCCAGTTGTGGGAATAACCACCCCGGAAGCCCCAGGTCTTGACGGTATCGATGCCAGTACCAACGCCGAAGACACCGTCAGCAAGACCGGCGAAACCGGTGCTCTGGTAGGCGATGCTGCTACCGCCGAACATGAAGAAGCTCTGCGGGAACAAGCTCTGGAAGTTATAGCGAGTCGCGCCGTCCGTGTAGACAGCCTGCAAGTTGATGCTGTCGCCAGCTCCAGTCGGGATGTTCTTGATGGACAACGCACCTTGAACCGCCCAGCCCCATTTGTCGGTAGGATGGCC
>NZ_JADPKQ010000422.1:0-519 GCF_023074015.1 Bradyrhizobium sp. 142 | reverse complement strand
AGGACGAGGCCCCGGGATCGACATAGTCCATTCCGTATCGCACAGCATTGTAGAACAGAACTGCGATCTTGCGGGCCGTGGCGGTCACGGCCTTGGCCTTGCCGATGCGCGCTGAGAGCCGTCTATAAAAGGCGCCGAGCGCGGTGTCTGTACGACCCACGGTCACGGCAGCGAGGCGCAGAAGTGCCGCCGCCCGGCCGCCGGATCGGCGCGTTCGCGACGAGAGCATTTTGCCGCCGGAGATCTTGTTGCTCGGCGCCAATCCCAGCCAGGAGGTAAAATGCTTTGCACTTGGCCACGAAGAGAGGTCGTCGCCGCATTCAGCGATCAGCTTCAGCGAGAGGTAAGGACCGAGGCCGTCGATGGTGGTGATGTCCTTTCCGAGCAACGCGAACAGCGCCTCGCGGACGTCAAAAGCTAGAGCGTTCGCCTGATCGGTTCGATTCCGACGCCGCGAGACTCGCGGGGCTGGTCCATGGCCATGACCGCGGTGGAGCCTCAGTTCCTTCAATACGGCTT
>NZ_JADPKQ010000180.1:0-20945 GCF_023074015.1 Bradyrhizobium sp. 142 | reverse complement strand
TGCTTCTACCTGGCCGCGTGACCACTTCTGCCGCAACACGATTGCGCCGCGCTGATCGTGGCCCACGATGTGGAACGAGTTCTTGCCGATATCGATGCCTATCACGGCGATCGCTGAGCTGAGTTTCTGAGACATGGCGTGCTCCTGTCTTGGGCGCCCCTTGCCAGCTTGTCGTGCTGGCAGGGCCGGAGCACGGCCGGACCATCCCATTAGCAGAATCTGCTCAGCCGCCTGGAAGAGTATCCGGGCCCCAATGAGCGGGAGCAAATCGAACGTCTCCTTGAAGAGGTGGATGCCCGATTGAACGCCGTGGACAGACCGGATCGGCTTTGAAGCCCACACTCGATCAAGAGCGGTCCCAGCGTGATGGCTTTGATCCGAGGGCAGTATCGCTTGGCGGCAGGTGATGCCGGGGATCAGGAACGATTCACTGCCAACGCTCCGGGTACTGCTCACGCGTACCGCAGCTGCAAGCAGCCGGATTCGTCGAGTGTTATACTTGCGTTGAGGTATCGGCTCTCGCGATCCAGCATGTCGCGCAACCACTGCCTGTCTGCTGGCGCAGCGCGGTTAAGCCGGAATTTGCGTAACTGATATGGCAGCATAGTTAGGCTGACGAGCATGCCATCGGCGACCCGCAACTGCGGCAGATAGAGAAGAACCAGATCGTCGCGAAACGCCTCGTAACCTTCAATGCCCTCATAATCGCTAATCAAATCGCCGCAGCCATAAAGAATCAGGCGGCCACGATAGACCTCGATCCCCTTGGCGTGGTGCGAGGAATGTCCGTGTATCAGATCCGCACCGGCTGCATCGACCAGGGCATGGGCGAAGCGACGATGCTCGGGCGGAATAGCATAGCCCCAATTGTCGCCCCAATGGATCGAGGCGACAACCAGGTCGCCGGCCTTTCTGCTCGCCGAGATCTCCTTCCCGATCCTCCGGGCCGTATCCGCCGAGAAGTCCGGGAGCACGTTGACTCCGGCGCGGTCGGATCCAGCGCGCCAGGCCGGCGGCACGCCGCTGTCCGTAGCAGCGCACGCATAAACCAGCACGCGGCCTTTGCCCGTCACTGACACCAGTCCCGGCGCACACGCATCGCGCAGATCGAGGCCTGCGCCAGCGCTCGCAATTCCGGCCGCGCGGACCGCATGGAGCGTATCAATAAGTCCTTGCTCTCCCCAGTCCAGCACATGGTTGTTGGCGAGCACGCAGCAATCAATCTTGCCGTCCAACAAGGAAGCGAAATTCTCCGGACTCATGCGGTAGTTGATACCTTTCGGCGCAGGCGTGGCGCACCGTGTCACGCTTGTTTCCAGGTTGACGATACGCACGTCCGGCTGATGTTCCTGCAAGTCGGGCAGCGCGTCGCCCCACGGGTACGAAGGCTCGACATGGCGCGGGATAGGTCCATTCACCCGCTCTGCGAGGGCGAGGTACTCCGTCGCCGAGCGCATGATGGGCTCATACAGGACGGGTTCGCACGGCCACGGCAACAGCTGATCAATGCCGCGGCCCATCATTACGTCCCCACAAAGGGCAAGCGAGATTATTGCCATGTTGACCGGCTCGGCCCGCTTCTCTCTTCGCGGCCAGCACGACATTCTGCCGCGGAAACACATCGGACTTCGGCCGCAGCTTCACGCCCGCTCTCGCCGCTTCCGGCTATGTTCAAACCACTCCACTTGTCGCACCCTGTAGGACTTGGCGCCGCCTGGAGTCTCGACTGCCACGATGGCCCCTTTGCTCTTTCCGATCAGTGCCTTGGCGATCGGCGAAATCACCGAAATCTTGCCCTTGCTCGGGTCGGCTTCCGGCTCGCCGACGATCTGCCAGACGCGCTTTTCGCCGGTGTCCTCGTCAATCAGTGTTACGGTTGCGCCAAACTTGATCGTGTCGCCGGAAAGCCTGGACACGTCGACGATTTCGGCGCGCGCGAGCTTGTCTTCCAACTCGGCGATTCGAGCCTCATTGATATCCTGCTCCGCTCGCGCAATCTGATATTCCGAATTCTCGACCAGATTGGGATCGTCGGCGATCGCCTGCTGAACGCGTTGAACAAAAGCAAGTCGCACGACGCGAATGCGGTGCCTCAGCTCATCTTCAAAGGCGGCGTGACCCGCGGCCGTCATGGGAAGCTTTGTCATCGCGATTCCTGGACAGGTTCACACATTTACGCCGGTGGCGCAGTTCCCCCTCGCAAAATCGGGTTTGCGCCAAGCCGCCGCGCCTGACGCTGCCAACGGGGCGCGAGGAGATAGGTTCCATTATCCGTGAATTGCCGTTGCTCTTTCCATTCCGCAGACTGCGGCGGGGCAGCCGCGTCCAAAGGCAACCAATCGCGCCGGGACTTGTTTGGACAGTGCGGAACGGACGATCGACACTGTCCATTTCTTGTTCAGTACGATCTGAAGTACCTGGACTGAGAGCTGCACAATGAGAGCACCGCCAGCAGCTCGGGGCGCTGGTCTCGCCGGTTTCGAAATTCTCGAGCATCCGGCCGATGCAAAACTGCGCGCGCGGGGGACGACCCTGGAAGAGCTGTTCGTCCATGCCGCAGAGGGGCTGATGAGCTACTTGTTCGGCGACGCGACCCCGCAAGCGCAACCGGGGCAGACGGAGACGATCCGGATCGATGCTCCCGATCTCGAGGCTCTGCTGGTCGACTGGCTTTCGGAGTTGCTTTACCGCGCCACCGCGGAACATCGCGCTTATGCCGATTTCCGCATCATTGAAATTTGCGAGCATAAGCTGATCGCAAGCGCCCGCACTGTTTCCTCTGAAGCAATCGACGACATCAAGGCGATCACACACCACGAGCTTTCGATTCGCAGACAGAACGGCGGTTGGGAGGCTAGCATCGTCTTCGATATCTGATTGGAGAACGCCATGCGCGCCATTTCACCCGCCGACCTCAAGCAGACCGGCCCCTGTACGTGGGACATCCCGCGCAGCTTTCGCAATGACATGCGCGCGACCGCGCGGCTGTTCGCGGATCAGCCCATGCTTGACCATCTGTTTGGCGAGCGCGCGCTGGAGCAACTCGTCAACATGACCACGCTCCCAGGTGTGCAGGAACCAGCGCTGGCAATGCCAGACATCCATCAGGGATATGGTTTTCCGATCGGCGGCGTCGCCGCGATCCGCGCCGACGAGGGTGTCATTTCCCCGGGCGGTGTGGGCTACGATATCAACTGCGGTGTGCGCCTGCTGGCAAGCGAGGTATCGCACGGCGAAATTCGGGACCGTCTGCCGGCGCTGGCAACCCAGATCCAGCGAGACGTTCCGACTGGCGTCGGCCGCGCCGGGCGGATCACGCTCGACGAACACGCGATGGATCTGGTCCTCAATACTGGATTGCGCTGGGCGATCGGGGCTGGCCACGGCGACGAGGCGGATGCGGAAGTCGTCGAGGAGCGCGGCTGCCTTGCGGCGGCGAACGCCAACACCGTTCCCGACCGGGCGAAAAAGCGCGGCGCCGATCAGCTTGGCACGCTCGGGGCCGGCAACCACTTTCTTGAATTGCAGCGCGTCGAGCGGATCTACGATCAAGAGTGCGGTCGGGCGTTCGGTCTGTTCGAGGACCAGGTCACGGTGCTGATCCACACGGGCTCGCGCGGACTTGGGCATCAGACCTGCACCGAATACGTACGTCGAATGGACGTTACGATGGCGAACTACGGCATCACCCTGCCCGACCGCGAACTATCCTGCGCGCCATTCCACTCTCCCGAGGGGCAGGATTATTTTCATGCCATGGCCGCCGCGGCCAACTTCGCCTGGTGCAACCGCCAGGTCATCACGCACGAGGTGCGTGATGCATGGAAGCGGGTGCTGGGGAGCAACCAACCGCTCGCTATCGTCTATGATGTTTCACACAACATCGCAAAGCTCGAAGAGCATCGAGGTGTGCCTTGCATCGTGCATCGCAAGGGGGCAACGCGCGCCTTTGGGCCCGGCCACCCGGAACTTCCGGAGCGCTATCGCACGACCGGCCAGCCGGTCTTCATTCCGGGTTCGATGGGGACTGCGTCCTACGTACTCGCCGGGACCGAAACCGCGATGCGGGAGTCCTTCGGATCCGCCTGCCACGGCGCCGGCCGGGAGCTTTCCCGCCACAAGGCAAAGAAAACGATCAGCTATGACCAGCTCCGCGCGAGCTTGCGCCTCGCCGGAATCGAAGTTCGCGCGGGGTCCGCCAGAGGGCTGATCGAAGAGGCGCCGGAGGCCTACAAGGCGGTGGACGAGGTTGTCGATGTGACGGCGCAGATCGGGATCGCCCGGAAGGTCGCACGACTACGTCCAATCGCGATCATCAAGGGATGATTGCCGCATGGATGGTTGGAACAGACTCTGACCAGAACGCGTGAGCGCACTCGGCCATGCATAGCAGCGCCAACGTAAGGGGACGTGTTCCGATTGTCGCGGCTAGCGTACGCGGAATCGACGTAGTTTTGGAACGCAATCAGATGGCCTCTGTTTTGCAGATAACCTTTGGCTGCCGGCGCGCGAGACACTTCCATCGCGCGACAGCGCATTGGCGACACGCAGCTTGGCGCGGCCTGACCAGGGCGAAACAAGCAACACAAATCAAGATGGAGGGATTAACATGGCTGGAGAGACCAAATTACCAGTTCGCAGCGAATCCGCCGGTGGTGTCACGGAATGGCGTCCGTTTGAATCGTTCCGTCGCGAAGTCGATCGCATGTTCGATGATTTCATGGGCGGCTTCGGACGGTTTCCGTTCCATTCGGTTGCGCGGGAAGAGCTTCCATTCGTGAGCTCGCCGCCTGTCGACGTGGTTGAGAAGGAGGATGCATTTCAGATCACCGCCGAGCTGCCCGGTATGGACGAAAAGGACGTCGAGGTTAAATGCACCGACAGCACCCTGACGATCAAGGGTGAGAAGAAGGTAGAAAAGGAGGAAAAGAAGCAGGATTACTATGTTTCCGAGCGCCGCTTTGGCTCCTTTCAGCGGGCGTTCCGTATCCCCGAGACCGTTGATCCGGGAAAGATCGACGCCGCCTTCAAGAACGGTGTGCTGACGTTGACGCTTCCGAAGACCGCCGAGGCGCAGAAGCGCGAGAGAAAGATCGTGATCAAGAACTCCTGACCGATCGGAGCTCGTCCGAGACGGAGCCTAGCTGACTCCTTCGCACCGGGATCGCTCGTGACTGCTATGTCCCCGACGATCCCAACATCAGCGCGCCGGCACCCCCACGCGCCTTGGGAGCGCGAGACCAAGGCTTGTCGCCGATTGCGCTGCACTTCCGCAGTCGACCTTGTCGCCGCTTAACATGCCCTGTCAGGTTCCGGAAGCTCCACCAGCCAATCGGCAAGCGATTGAAGCACCACCGTCGTGTGGCACTCGGAGAAGAGCGATCCTTTCGATCAGTGCGGATAATCGGCCTAAGCCGCGATCGCGTCCTGATTGATCTCGGTCTTTGCAAGTCTGGTCAGCAATTCATCCATCCGTTTTTCCTGCTCGAGGCTATTGTGCAGTAGTCGCTGGTCTTCGCGAAGCTCAAGCTGCCCAGCAAGCGCGGCCGCGGTCCCGTAAGCTGCGATTTCGTAGTGCTCGACTTTCTGCGCCGAGGCGATAATGCCAACGTCCCGAAGGCTGTCCTCTTTCAAGACTTCGAACATCTTCTCGGTCTCGTTGATAAGCGCCTGCATGGCTTGGTCCGTACCTAGCTGCTGGTCGGCTCCGTGTTTTTGCAACATCGCTCGTAGCCGCTCTGCTTGCACGATCGTTTCTCGTCCATGTTGCTCAAGAAGAGCCCTCAGCGATGCATGAGATGAGGCTTCGGCCATACGCAGCAGCGCATTCTCAAGCTGCTGTTCGACGCTGACCAGCTCATGCAACTCGGCAATGTACATCTCCTTTAGATCATAGATATGCATGGTCGAGCTCCTATGCTGGTTCCAGTCAAATCCTCGACCGCGCGAGCCCAATGGCTCGCCAAGGCTACCGCTACGCAGGGCGCAGACCCATCCTCCGATCGACGCTGGAGGCGAGATGCTCAAGGCTCGGGGCCACCTCGACGGGGTAAAAGGCCCATCCGACGACGTCACAAGGCTGATCCCAACTCCAATTCCATCGATCGGCGCCTTTTCCCGCGCAAACGCGAGAAGCGCGGCTCTGACAGTTGAGGACCGGCATCGTTATCCTTCGCAGGAAGCTGCAGCACCATCGCCGTCTGTCCAACGCGCAGCCTGGAAACAAGAACTACCTTGCCATTTGCGAACTCCAGGGCGTCATGGTGTGTGTCCGTCGCGCGCTGATTGATCTTTCGGAAACGCGCCAGACGTGCCCCAACGCTGCCAAACCGCATTCCCGGGAACAGCATTGCAAAGGGATGATGACATGCAGCATCCCCGCTGAAGGCAAGCTCGGTACCCGGCGAGAGGCAAACGGCCACTCCCGCCTCGCCAACCGCCGAGAATCCGCGCGTCGGGCTGCCCGGGAATTCGCTCGTGATCAACAGATCTCCTGCTCTTGCGGGACGCGATCGGACGGCATGCAGGCTGTAGTCACACATTTTGATAACGCTCCATGCTTGTAGTTGGCCGGCCGCTTTATAGTTGGCCGGCCGCTTTAGCTTGGACACCGGGGCGCGTTGCATCTCCCACGAAAACGCCCCGTCGGCGGTCGCGTTCCCGTACGAGGGGATGGAACGGAACACTCTTTGTCCGCCATTGGAACGGCGCTTCAGAAGGGCGGTTGACACGACGACTTAAGCAAAACTCCAATGGACTTATCGGCGAAACACGCCACCGGAGTTCTTCCGACGGATGCGGAGGTGGCGGAGCTGTTGCACCGCTAACAATTACCGGAAGCGAAGCGGGCGCGCTCACGTAAACGGACCAAAGCAATGTTTCTTCACCGCATCAAGGTTCTCACGCTTGCCGGTTTCTCGGTGTGGGTCGATGCGTCGTGGCTGATCCTGGCGGCACTATTGACCTGGACGTTGGCGCTCGGCGAGTTCCCCAGTGTCGCGCCGAACTTGTCTGCGGCGACCTACTGGTGGATGGGTCTTGCCGGCACGATCGGTCTCTTCATCTCAATCGTTCTTCACGAGCTTACCCATGCGCTGATTGCGCGGCGCTACGATATGCCAATCACCGGCATCACGCTGTTCATCTTCGGCGGGGTGGCGGAACTGCATAATGAGCCGAGCAGCGCCAAAGCGGAATTCTTCGTGGCAGTAGGCGGTCCGATCACCAGTCTGGTACTTGGCGCCATCCTGCTGCTGGCCGCAGAACTCGGACAGGATTCGCTGTCGCCGGCGGTATCCGCTGTCATCAACTACATCGGCGCTCTCAACTGGATTCTCGTGCTGTTCAATATCGTGCCGGCCTTTCCGCTGGATGGAGGCCGGGTGCTGCGTGCCGCACTCTGGGGCTGGACCAACGACTTCGGCCGCGCGACGCGCATTGCCGCGGCGGCGGGCGAGTTCTTCGGTGTAGCCATGATCCTCTATGGCATCCTGGAGTTCACCATCGGAAACATGATCGGAGGCATTTGGCTGTTCTTCATCGGATTGTTTCTGCACGGCGCGGCCGGTGCTGCGCGGCAGGAGCTTGCGATCCGCCGCACCTTCGCGGGGCTTCCCGTGTCGGAGCTCATGCAGCGCAATCCAATCGGGGTGTCTCCAGATCTTTCGATCGCCGGCCTAATCGAACACTATTTCTACCGACACTATTTCAAGGCCTTTCCCGTGCTGCGCGATGGAGAGCTCGTCGGCTGCATCATGGCGAAGGATGTACGCAATCTACCTGGCAGGGCGATGCAGCAGCTTCGCGTCGCGGAAGTCATGCATCCGTGCTCATCGGAGATCATTGTACCTCCCGATCTCGACGCGCTGGATGCACTTGCAAAGATGCAAGGCGGCCGGCACAGCCGGCTCATGGTCGTCGACCACGGACGCCTGTCCGGCATCCTGTCGCTGTCCGATATGCTTGAATATCTTTCGCTCAGACAACAATTCGATCAAGACAAGCAGCATCCGTCGCGGGAGCAGGGCGCGGTGCCCTCGAAATATGGACACGCCGCGCGCTGAGAGGCCCTGCTGATCAGTCCAGCGTTTCGCGATAGGACCAGACCGCAACTGCGATAACGACCAGCGTAAAGAGAGCGGTCGGCCAAAGCTCGGGCGCGATCGCCGCTGCGCCGTTGCTCTTGAGCAGCACGCCGCGCACGATACGGATTGCACGCGTGGTCGGAAAAATCTCTCCGATCCACTGCGCCCAGACCGGCATGCCGGCGAACGGAAACATGAAGCCCGACAGCATGACAGAAGGCAACAGTGTGAACTGTGCGAGCTGCTGCGCCTGCATCTGGCTCGTGGCAATCGTGGAAAACGCAAGGCCGAGTGCCAGGTTGCTCGCGATGAAAAGCCCGAGCGCAAGCAGCAGGAGCGGGATCGATCCGCGGATCGGCAGATGGAACACGACCGAGGAGACGACAAGGATGAGAATGACCTGGACGTAGCCGATGACCACGTAAGGAACGATCTTGGCGAGCATGATTTCAATGGGCTTAACCGGCATCGCCATCAAATTTTCCATCGTGCCGCGCTCGCGCTCCCGCGTGATGGAAAGCGAGGTGATCAGGAGCGTCGACATCAGCAGCACGATGCAGGTTAATCCGGGCACGATGTTCAGCACCGTGAGCTGCTCGGGGTTGTAGCGCGCGCGGATCACGAACTGGAACGGCGGTGTCGCCGTCTGGATTTGCCGGGAAGAGACCGACCGACGGCTTCGCATAGCCGTACGCCTGTTCGTCAGAGGCAGTCGGCCATCGCCCAAGCACGATGCACAGTGAGGAACTCCATTCCATTCGACCCGTCGTCGCATGTGGGAGCCGCCTTCACCGAGCGTCGGTAGCTTGGAGGCCTGTTGCGAGGCTCAGTCCCTCGAAACGATAAATGGACCCGCAGCAAAGCGTTGTTCGTTCCTAACATTCTCGCAGCTTCACTGGCCTCTTGCGAGGAATTGCCAGCCGGAACTCAGGAACACGAGCGTGTGCATTCTGTTGAGTGCAAGACAGATCACGATTGGCTGCGATATGGTTCCTGTGCGACGAAGGCGCGGCGGCCCTCAGGCTGAGGTTTCGGAGGAGATCGTCGAAGAGGGCGACATCTATTTTGCCTACCGGCCGCGGATCGACGAAGACAGTGCCGAAGGCCTGGCCGACATCCAGCGCTTTTACATGGTGATGAAGCCGGAAGGACGGGCCCGGCTTCGCGCGGCGGTGCTCGGGCGCAAGCGACTGCCCGAGGCGCGCGATCATGAACGCATCTGGGGTTTCATCGAAGCGGTCAAGTCCGGCCCCGCCGTCGAAAACGAATTCCGTGAGCATCACTATGCGACCAAGACGCGCGGTGAACGCACGCCGCCACCGGTCCGGGCCGCCGGCGAAGGGGTCTATGCGCTGATCAAGCGCGGCCGCAATCTCCACTTGACCTATGAACTCGAACTGCCGCAGCGGTCCGGCGAGGTCCAGGAAGAGCTGAACATCGAGCGCCAGGCGGCGTACATTCTTTCCAAAGAACCCGGAGGCCGGGTCGCCGCCCGGCGCAGGACTGCCGGGCCGGGAACAGGCGCGCTACCCGAAATCGCTCGAACAGGAATTTCGCGGCCGGCGCTTTGCCTCGGAAGACCCGCATCTCCTCGACTACGAAGGCGCCGAGTGCATCCTGGTGGGCGCGCGCACCGATCCGGAGCGCGCCTATGCGGTCGATATCGAGACCGAACACGAGACGGCCCGCAGCGCCGACATCTTCCGGCAGCTCAGAACGTCGCCGCGCGAGCATCCGATCGACCCACTGACCAAAGGCGATTGGCAATAGCCGATGCGCCTCTGGAGCAAGGGTTCGAATTGGCGGAGGAACAGTGATGGACGTAGGTTTCATCGGACTCGGCGCTATGGGATCCGCCATGGCACGTCGCCTTATCGGATTTGGTCACCACGTGCTGGCGTGGAATCGCTCGCCCGGGCCAGCCGATAGCATCGTGCAAGCAGGCGGCATTCGCGTCGCTACGCCTCGGGACGCGCTTTCGGCGCCGGTTGCTATTACCATGCTGGCCGATGATAGCACCGTCCGCTCCGTGCTGCTCGAGCTCCGTGCTGCTCGAAAATGGCGCGTTGCGCGATTCTTTTCCCGGCGCCATTGCGCATGGCCACGGCGAGTCCGACTGGGCCGCTCTGGCCACCGCGTCGGCGCGACAAGCGAGTCTCGGCCATGGCGCCTGACGACATCGATCCAGGGGACCGGTTCGCTGTCTGTATTCTGGCGCCGCCCTCAGATGTTTGCATAACGGAGAGCGCGCATGAACCGGACGGTCGAACTTTTGACGCAGGGTCAGAGCTGCTGGATCGATGATCTCACCCGGCGAATGATCCGCAGTGGCGATCTGACGCGGCGGGTCGCCGAGGAAGGCCTGCGCGGCATCACGTCGAACCCTGCAATTTTCGAGAAGGCGGTGGCGGAGGGGGCTGACCATGACCAGGACGTCGCGCACGCGGCCGCGGCAGGCCGCTCCCCTGCCGGCATCTACGAAGAATTGATTTCCGCCGACGTGCGTGATGCCTGCGATATCCTGCGCCCGGTGTATGAGGAATCCGATGGCGTCGACGGATTCGTAAGCCTCGAAGTGTCGCCGCACCTCGCCCATAATACCGAGGCCTCGATCGAGGAGGCACGGAGGCTGTGGAAGCTGGTCGGCCGGCCCAACCTGTTCATCAAGATTCCCGGCACGCCGGCTGGGGTTCCGGCCATCGAGCAACTGCTGTTCGAGGGAATCAACGTCAACATCACCCTGCTATTCTCGATCGCCCGTTACGAGGCCGTGGCCGAGGCCTATCTGCGAGCACTCGAACGCCGGCTCGAGGCCGGTCGATCGATCAATCGGATCGCTTCGGTCGCAAGCTTCTTCCTCAGCCGCATCGATGTGCTGGTCGATAGGCTGTTGCGACAACGCATCGTGCCCGACCGCCCGCCTTCCGATCCCGACCCGCGCAGTCTTCTGGGCCGGGTCGCGATCGCCAATGCCAAGCTCGCCTACCGGGCATTCGGCCACATCCTGGAGAGCAATCGCTGGATTGCGCTCGCTGAGAAAGGGGCGCGTGTGCAGCGAATGCTGTGGGCAAGCACCAGCACGAAGAGCCCGAACTATCCGGATCTCATGTATGTCGAGCCTTTGATCGGCCCGATGACCATTAACACGATGCCGCGCAAGACCATCGCGGCGTTCCGCGACCACGGTACCGTGGGAGCCACCGTCACACGCGGCATGCCGGACGCCGAGCGCGTGATGGCGGATCTCGAGCGGACCGGCGTGCGGTTCGACCTGGTTGCGGCCGAACTCGAGAACGATGCGGTCCAGAAGTTCATCGATCCCTACGATAAGCTGCTCAATCAGATCGCCGCCAAAGGCGATCGCGCCATGGCATTCCGCGACCTGAATGACTTGCAGACTGAGGCTAGGCGGCTGCGGCGACTGGTGATCCGCATGACGACGGAAGCGGGTTCGGGCCACCCCACCTCTTGCATGTCGTGCGCCGACATCGTCGCGGCGCTTTTCTTCCGCGAGATGCGCTGGGACCCGAACGATGCGGCAGCGCGCAATGTCGACACGTTCGTTCTGTCGAAGGGCCATGCCGCGCCGATCCTGTGGGCCGCACTGCATGAAGCCGGCGCCATCAGCGAGGATCCGCTGTCGCTGCGCCGGATCGACAGCACGCTGGAGGGCCATCCGACCCCGCTGAACCCGTGGGTCAGGATCGCGACCGGATCGCTTGGACAGGGGCTTGCCGCGGCCAACGGGCTCGCGGTGGCGAACCGCCTGGACCACATCGATGCCCGTGTGTTCTGCCTGCTCGGTGACGGCGAGTGCTCGGAAGGCTCGGTGTGGGAGGCGGCGCAGTTTGCTTCGCTCAACGGCCTCGCAAACGTGACGGCGATCGTCGACGTCAATGGTATCGGCCAGAGTGAGGCGGCGCCCTATCACCACGACAGCAGCGTGTTCGCGCGCCGGTTCGCGAGCTTTGGCTGGCGACCCATCGAGATCGACGGCCACGACATGGCAGCAATCCTTGCGGCATTTCGTGCCGCGCACGACGGAGGAGGCCCGACCGCAATCCTCGCACGCACCATCAAGGGCAAGGGAGTCTCGTTCCTTGAGGGAGCCGATGGATGGCACGGCAAACCGCTCGACCGCAGACAAATGTCTGAGGCACTCGACGAACTGGGTGATGCCGGACCGGCGCCCGCCGTCGAGGCACGCCGGGTCGGCCAGGTGGCAGGCCCGCAGCCTGCGGCCACGGCGCCGTCGGCACCGGCGTATCGGCTGGGCGACAAGGTCGCGACCCGCGTGGCGTTCGGGCACGCATTGGAGAAGCTCGGCGCGGCGAATCCCGCCGTCGTGGCGCTTGACGGCGACGTAAAGAACTCGACCGGAGTTGGGGCGTTTGCAGCCCAATATCCGGATCGATTCTTCGAGAGCTTTATCGCCGAGCAGAATATGGTCGGTGTCGCCGTCGGCCTTGCAGCGGCAGGTAAGGTCCCGTACGCGTCGACGTTTGCGTGCTTCCTCACGCGCGCCTACGACTTCATCCGCATGGCGCAGTATTCTCGGCCCGCCCACCTCGTTCTTTGCGGCAGCCACGCCGGCGTGTCGATCGGCGAGGACGGTCCGTCGCAGATGGGACTTGAGGACCTCGCGATGTTCCGCGCGCTGATGGAGAGCACTGTTCTGTACCCGGCGGATGCGGTCAGCGCCGAGCGGCTGACCACGACGGCGGCGGACGCGAACGGCATCGTCTACATCCGGACCACGCGGCCGAAGACGCCGGTAATTTATCCCAACACCGAGGAGTTTCCGATCGGCGGCAGCAAGGTGTTGCGCGCATCGCCGCATGATCGGCTCACCGTGGTGGCGGCCGGCATAACCGTACACGAAGCGCTTGCCGCTTACGACATGCTCAGCGGGCGCGGCATCCCGATCCGCGTGATCGACGCCTATTCGGTCAAGCCGCTCGACGACGACACGGTATCGACAGCGGCTCGCGACACCGGGGGTCTGATCGTCGTCGAGGATCATGCGGTCGATGGCGGTCTCGGCGATGCGGTGACCGTTGCTGTTGGTGCGATTGCTCCGGTTTACCGTCTCGGCATCAGCCAGCTGCCGCGCTCCGGCCCTGGCCCGGCGTTGCTCGACCGCTTCGGCATTTCGCGCAGCGCAATCGAGCAGCGCGTGCTGCAGCTTGCGGCGTGACCACTGAGGGCGCTATGGCGCAAACGTAGCGGCGGCATTTGCGCCCGGGAAAGGTCAGGAAGGGACGATCGAAGCGATGTAGGATCACCCGGCGCTATCAGGAGTCCCTTTTCGAGGTGCGCGAATTTCTCACTCATGCCCGCTCTCGCTTCACTTGCCGCGCGCGCTTGAAAACTCGCGTTGGCAAGCGTCGGTTCCAAGGCGAATTTCACCGCCGGGCGCCTTCGAATCTGTTGGAAATCATTGGCGCGACAGCAGTTGATGGAATCGGAAATATGCATTGCCAGGTTTGGTGCAGCGATGGCCAAGGCGAGCGTGGGCAACACCAACACACACCTCGATCACCAACGTGTCGCACCTGAGGGCCGGTTTCGGCGACCGCGGCTGTACGTCGTTGGCGAGGCACCCGGCGCCGAGGAAATCGCGCAGGGCCGGCCCTTTGTCGGTCCGGCCGGCAGGGCGTTGCGCGAGATGCTGGACGAGGCTGGGATCGACCCCCAACAGGTACGTTTGGCAAACGCCATCCCTTTCCGGCCAATCGCATATTCCAGGGACCGCAAGCCACGCAATCGCAGCCCAACGATCGAGGAAGTCGATCACTATGGCGCAGCTGTGCTGACCGACATCCGGCGTTCCAGACCCGGCGTCATCGTTGCTCTTGGCAGCACAGCATCTCGCCTGTTTGGCGAATCGCAATCGATCCGCGTGACACGCAAGGCAAAGCTTCAATTCGAAGGCCATCCGCTCCGCATCACTTTCCACCCAGCCTATGTCCGCCGCTTTGGCGGACGTAACGGCGACGCTTGGGGTCAGGCGGTCGCCGATCTGCGCCGGGCTTGGCAAGAATCGGCTGCTCACCTGGATCCGAACCGTGCTTGAAGATTTCGACGAGGCAGGCCGGTGAGGAGCTGCGCTTCGTCGACCGCGATGTCACCTCGTGCCTTATCTCCCTCCCCTAGTTCCCGGGATGTTGACTGAAAGCGCTCTCCGCCGCGCTCATATCCGATCCGTCACCCGGTCCACCCATCAACCGGATAAATTCTGAATTCGACCCCATGTGCTCTTGGTGCCCCAGATTCCCGAGCGCAGCGCCTCGAGCTGCACGATCTGGCTGTGGTCAACGAACAGATTGACCTCGTTTCCGTAGTTCTTGACGTACCATTCGAATACCGGCGGGTCGGCGCCTTCGAACATCACCTTTTCGAGCCCGAGCTGATTGATGATGCGGGCGACCACATCAGTGCGCCACGTGCTCACGTTCTCGGTGATCCCTTCGCTTTCAATCATGATGATGTCGGCGCCGGCATCGAGCGCACGCTCAGCTTGCGCGATCAGCCAGCCGACATCCTTGGTGCCCTCGGCTGCGAGCTCCTCAGCCGACGTGCTGCCGCCAGCGCCGAACTGAATGCCCAGCTCGGGCTTCGCCTTCAGCCCCGCTTTTTTGACCTTCTGCACCAGCCGCAGCAGGCTATCGGTCGGCAAGCTGATGAAGCCCGTAGAAATCTCGATCACGTCAAAGCCAAGCGCCCTCGCCTCCTCGATGTAGCGATCGACGACGTCCGCGCCGAAGCGCATGACATTTTCGATCCAGCCGCCGGTTGAGACGTAAACATCATGATCATGTGCCAAGTTGTTGATCGACCTGACCGCCTCGGCCGGCATGAGCGCAAACGAACCGCCAGCATATTTGATCCCGTCGACATAGATGCCGACCGTTTCCAGGATATCGGCAAGATGGCGGGGACCATACGCGCTGTAATAGGGACCTCGGATCTCGGTGATCCCGATCCGCCGCGGCTTGGCCGAACGCGCCGCCCGGGGGATGAAGGAAAACGCGGTTTGTGCCATGGCTTCGTCCTCCTCAGAAATTTGTGCGCGCCTCGATGGGCGGGACTCGGATGTCGCCGAGGAGCGATGTGAGGGCCGCAACCGGGCGCTCATCCAGCGTTGCGATCACCTCGGCGAGTGCGTCGCGCTCGGGAGCGTTCGTAAAGGCGTACGTTACGCGATCGAACTTGCGGCGCGCAGCGGTCCAGTCAAATGGCCTGGTATGAAAGCCGTGATAATCGTCGCGCTGGGCACGAAACACGCTTCCGTCCTCCTGTTCGATTTCGAGATCGGCAGGGAGCCTGTGCGGGAACTGCGCTGACAGGCTCGAATCTGGCGTGACCGTCACCTTCCGCAGCAACATCTGGACGTCGGCGGCAGCGATTCGCTCCGGTGCGTATTGTTCCGGCTGCACTTCACCATCGATCAGCGCGACTGCCAGCATATAGGGCAGACTGTGATCCGCCTCCTCCTTGGTTCGCACAGTTCGCTTGTCGCCTTCCTCGCCACCGCCAATGATGCGATGGGCTACCGCGAACGTCTCGAGCCGGATTGCAGAGACTGCAGTTACCTCGAAGCCAGGGCGAGCACGAATGTCGAGCGCCGCGTCGAGCGCGGATTGGGCGTGGATCTCGGCATTGTGCCGTTTCACGATCGTTCGGCGCACGCCTTCCAGATCCTCTCGTCGCCAGTCAATCTCGAAGGGACCGGCGATCACCTCCTTAAATCCCTTGGTGCCCTCGAATACCGTTTCGGGTCCGGTTATTCCGCGGCTTGCGAGCAGCGCGGCGTGCGTCGCCGACATCGCTGTATCTGGATACGCTAGTCCCTTCCAGTGAGACAGCGCGCCCGTGCGCGTGACACGCAGCGCATTGTTGGCGGTACCGCTGATCGCTATCGCATGCGCGATCCGCGCGGACGGCAACGCCAGCGCCTTGGCCGCACCTGCAGCGGCCGCGTACGCCCCCTGTGTGGTATGATCAAAGCCCCTGTCGCGGACCGGAGCGACATCGCTTAATCGGGTGTGGATCTGGTAGGCGACAGCGAGCGCGGTGAGTAGATCGGCGCCACTCGCCTCCCGCATCTCGGCCGCAGCCAGGACTGCGCCGAGATTGTCGGATGGATGGCACGTCTCGCCAGCCGCGACATAGCTGTCCATGAAATCGAGGTAACGGCTGAGAGCGCCATTGTAGAACGCGGCGCGGTCCGGCGCAGTGCGGCCGCCGCCGATGAGCGTGGAGTACGGACGACCGCCAAGCTCGGTGACAAGGCCGCGGATCGTCGCGATTGGTGGAGCATCCAGTGCCCCGATGGCCACTCCGATCGTGTCCAGCACGCGAATTTTCAGCTGCTCCAGCGCCCGCTCGCTCAAGTCCTCCAGCCGGGCACTTTCCACAAAGCTTGCAAGCTCCTGTACCTCGGTCATCACTGCGGGTCCCTCGTCTCGATCCCCGCCGGGGTGCCTCGTCGCAATGCCGGCGGAAAGCCGCCACCTTGGCGGCAGGGGCTTTCGGGTGGCGGTCAGTCGCTACGTGCAGACTGGTTCGTCGCGGATCGACATTCCTTAAGCCGCCTGCCTGCGATGCAGTATCAACGTAACAGCATTGAGACGGTTGCAAAGCAGACGCGAGCGGCTATGAGCGCGCTTAAGCAGAATGACCAGTCGCGCTCGTCGGCGGGCCGCACGGATGCGATCGTTACGCCGTCTGGGCAGCTTGCGTGTGCTGGCCGCCGGGCCGCGAAATTTGCTGCAGTGAGGCTGCGGTTGCATCGCGTTCGTGGCTTCGCGCGATATCGCCCAAGGAAAGGATGCCCACCAACCGCTTTTGCCGATTGAGCACCGGCAGCCGCCTGACTTGAATATCGCCCATGTTCCAGGAAACCGTCTCAAGGTCCTGGTCCTCGAAGCAATATTTGACGTCAGGGGTCATTACTGCCTTGATCTGGGTGTCCGGTCCGCGGCCTTTTCCAAGCACGCGGATGGCGAGATCCCGGTCGGTGATCATTCCCACGAGATAATCACCTTCCGCAACCGGCAAGAGCCCAACGTCAAGCCGCGCCATCGCTTGGGCTACATCTCCTACCGTGTCCTCGGGTGTGCAAAGCTGAACGTCCGAGGTCATCACATCAGACACTTTCATGGAAATCCTCCGCTCTGATTGGCCTCCCGCACCCAGTGACATTTGGCGTTCCTGAGCGGCGGATGAGCCACCTGCGGCCGATTCCGGCTGCGCCTCCGGCCCGTCGTTAGGTTCGCTTGCGGCTTCCCGCTGCTGTGCGAGGCCTTCCTGCACGAGTTGTTGGTCCCCGAGCATCTGGCCAATGATCTGCTTCGTCTGCGCTTCGAGCTTTGTTCGAAACCTGGTCATGGCTTTCCTATCAGGTAAGGCGGCAGCTATGAGAATGTTTCCTTGTCAATCAGGAACTGAACGCAGAGCTCGGCGGAACCCTCCGATCTCCGCTTGAACGTCATGTTCCGCGGCCCCGACCAAGCCCACCTCAGGTCCAAGCGCATATCCGGGCGGCTTAGTCGGTTCCGGTGCATCAATCGATTGCGCAGCGGACATCCGCTTTCTGCATCATTCTCCGCCACTGGTCCTGCTGGACCCACCAATCGGAATCTGGATGCCCGGTTCAGACCTCGATCAGGGCATAGGGGCGACCGGTGGGCTTCTCGATTGACCGAGCGACGTTGTAGACCGGGGCGCCTCCGGGTGTGTGTCCCTCATAGCGGCCCCGATGAGCGTGGCCGTGCACTACCGCGCTCACCTTAAATCGATCGATCGTTTCGCCAAGACGTGATGAGCCGAGGAACGGAAGAATCTCCAGTGGCTCGCCCTCGACCGTATCGAGAATCGGCGCATAATGAAGGACGACGACAGCCTGCTTGCTCGCCACCGCGCGCATCGCATTCTCGAGGTGCGTCGCCTCGTTGATGGCTTCGGCCACCAAGGTCTTGACTGCGGCCTCGCCGAACGATGCAAGCATGCGACGGCCAAATCCGCCGATGAACCCCTTCACACCGACGAAGGCGACACCGTCGATCTCGTACGACTGTCCATTGAGCAGATGCATCCCGGCGCCCTTCAAAATTCTCTTTACGTCTTCCGTCTGCCCGGATTCGTAGTCGTGGTTTCCGAGCACGCCGACAACAGGAATCGAGCAAGCGCGCAAATCCTCTGCCAGAAGTTCCGCTTCGGACGGCTTGCCGAGGTCAGTTAGGTCTCCGCAAAGAACGAGCACCTGGGCCTTGGTCGAGAGCTCGGCAAAGAGCTCCCGAAAGGTCAACGTGCGGTCCTCCTTCACGTGGAGATCGCCAATGGCAGCGAACGTGAGCTTGTCGGATTCTGTGGACATCGCGCTACTCACTGTCCACGTCCGCGTCGACAAAACCCCACTCATCGATGGCCAGCTGATAATCGATCTGCGAGAACAGGCGGCCCCGACATATCTTCACACGCGGAGGAGGAAGCTCGAACTGGGTCTTCAGGCGGGCGACCAGTTCGTCCATCAGCCAGCGCGGCACGCAATCGCGCTCACTCGGGTAGGCCCAACGGAAATTGAGCAGGTGCGCCAGAAGAACCTCCCAATGCAATTCCATGTGGGCAAGCAGTCGCCGCCAATCGATTTGATCATGCTGCTTGAGAATGAGATGCGCAATATCCGCGCCGTCGTAACGGTGCCGCAGTTGGACGAAGGCCTTGGACCAGATCAACTCCGTCGGGGCGATAACGCGCATCAGCGTACCGAACACCTCAATGCGCGGCGCGGTGTCGAACCACTGATCCGTCACCGGAGCCATGCCATGCCAGAATGCGAAGATCACATCGAAAAAGTACTCATCCTGGAACACCTTGCCGAGCCAGCGCTCATCCTCGATTTCGACGGTATATCCCAGGTCGCGGAAGTGGTTTAGAATACGTGGATAATCACTCGGCTTGCAGACGATATCGAGATCCTTGGTCTCGCGCACCAAGCCGGTATAGGCGCTGAGCGCATACGTCCCGGCCAACAGAAACGGAAGGTCGAGCTTCGCGAGCTCGCGCAAAGCCCGCGCGTAGAATACTTCGGCGCAGGCCGATGGCGCGGTCGGCCCGGCGGCTGCATCGACCGTCTCTATGGATCCGGTGACTGGTCTGATTTCCTTCACCATGAAGGCTCATTCAAAGCTCAGTGGCTTCGGCCATGAGGATGCCTGTCTGACAACCGAATAGACCATGCAAGGTTCCCTCGGCCCGGATCCACCGGCAACAAGGGGCCGCGGGAAAGACCTGCGCCGCGCTGTCACGCCGGCGGTTGTCCGCGCTTAGCGTGTTCGAACAGAGTTTTCCGATCGCGCCTGTGACTTTCGTGCTCCCAGGCTGGATTAAATCGTTGGCTCTCGGCTGTCACTTTGTTGTTCGAGCCAAGGTGGCAGCGAGCGCCTTCCGCAGAGGCTCGAACGCCGCTTCATGCGAGATGAGCCGAGTCGCTTTCCGACATGAATATCATCGGTAAAATCCGAGAACGGCCTTGGTCTCGAGATATTCTTCCATACCCTCGAGGCCATGAGCGATCGATCCAGTTGCAGCCGGCGCTCGTGGTGCGCGGCTCCACCGCTGCCATCCGGAAGCAGCCATGAACGATCTGTCCATTCCCGCGCCGTCCGTCGGCATTCTCGAGCTGCCAGCCGTCGAGGCGATCGCAGAAATCTCGACGTCGTCGACGCTGCTATCGACAGGATCGAGGCAACAGATGCTGCGATCAACGCGATACCCGTCCGCTGCTCCGATGCTGCCCGCTCCGCGGCGCGCCGCCTGATGGACAAGGCGGCTGGCGGTGAAGGCTGGCCTCTGCTTTGCGGCCGCCGGCCGCCTTCTGTGGTGTGGCGGGTCTAAGGCCCACGCCTGGCCTTGTAGCGCGCAAGCCACTGTCCGATCCCTTCGACACCGTCTTCGTCGAGGGTCCGATGGCCCGGACCATCGCCGATCTCGCATTGATGCTGGATGCGATGACTGGTTTCCATGCCGCCGATCTGATATCGCGCGAGAAAAAGCATATGTCGTTCCAGAACGCGGCAGCACGACCTAACTGGGCGGCACGGGTCGCGAATTCCTAGGACCTTGATCTTCTACCGGTCGCCGGTGACATCCGATCGGGCTTCGGCCGCGCGATCAACCGGTTGCGGTGCGCCGGTTGCGCGATGACCGAGGCTACTCTCGACCTCTCCGGTGTACCCGGTGTCATCCGCGCGCTCCTGCCTCGCCTACCTTGCGACCTGGGGCAAGCATTGGCCGCAATCGCGCGCGAGCTTCACGCCTGAGGTTGCCGGCGACATCGGCTATGGCGAAAACCTGTCCGCCGCTGACATTGCAGGCGCGATGGCGGACCGGGCGGCGCTGTATCGGCGCGCCGTGAGCTTCTTTGCGGATTTCGATATCCTGATCTGTCCGACCACACAGGTCACGCCATTGCCCGTCGACGTCCGCTGGCCGACCTAGATCGATGGTCAGGCGTCCGAGACCTATATCGACTGGATCATGATCACTTACGTCTGGTCCATCCTCGGATGCCCCGCGCTCGCAGTCCCGGCCGGCCGCGATCGGAATGGCATGCCCGTTTCGTTGCAGATCGTCGGATCTCCGCACAGCGAGGAGCGGCTTCTCTCCTTTGCCGCCCGCATCGAGCAGGAATTCGAGCATGGCATATTTTGTGGGGGTTGACGCCGGCACGGGAAGTGCGCGCGCCGGTGTTTTCGATGAGCGGCCCGAGACATAGGTGACAAAACGTACCGGGCACATGGGTTACACTTTCCGCTTTTGTTCTGCGGGAGGTGTGGATGCCGTGGAAAGCGAGTT
>NZ_JADPKQ010000410.1:0-21053 GCF_023074015.1 Bradyrhizobium sp. 142 | reverse complement strand
ATTTTGCTCTGCGCCAACGCCTTGATGCGCTCGCTTCTCAAGTTTCCGAACTTGAGAACCTTCGAGGCCAAGTAGCCGAGGCCGAGCGCAGAATCTTCGGTGCGGCACGCGAAACTAGGAAGGCGGTTTATGAGGAGTCCCGCTGGCCCGGCCAGCACGCGATAATCTGAATTGGCGACGAAATCGGGCCATTGAAGACTTCGCTGCTACCGCCCCAACCCCGGCGGTGGATTTTGGATATTCGTGATTACCGACAGCAGTTTGAGAACATGTCCGTCGATGAGTTATGGGCTCTGTTCATGGACGTCGATCAGATTCTGGCCGCGAGGATCGTTGCCAAAAAGGAAGAACTAGAAAGGCGCCTCAATCAACTCCGCCGAACAGACGGACGAGGTTCATCAGAGATCAGCGAACGTTCGTAATTGTCGCGCACCGCCCCTCAACCGAACGTGATCTTGTGGGGCCGCATACCGGCATCAAAGCGTGGCCACGCGCCGATGGCAAATTGTCGATAGGTAGGAGATGGGAACGGCGGCGAGCTACTGCTCGTCGCGGGTGTGGACAATCCCCTGAAAGAGGCCGCCAATGACGTGGCTTGAGGGGGGACTACATGCGTCGGTTCATCGTGTTGTTCGTAGCCGCGATTGCTCTCGCGGGCTACGCTGCGCAGCCCTTCGGTGGAATGAGCGATCCAGTGCCTGGGTTTTGGTGGGAGCCCTTCATGGGTTGATTGCACCATTCTCCCTGGTTTCGTTCTTCGATCCGTCTATTCGCGCCTATGCGACACCGAACACGGGCTGGTGGTATGACTTTCGGGTTTGTGTTCGGCATAGCCGTCTTGTTCGGCGGCAGCGCGGCCGGATAGTTCACGAACGATTTCTTAACACTTCCAGAGAGGCGGAAAAACGAGACCCAAGCGTTGGCCCAAGGACTATCACGGGATTGATCGTGACAAGCTCGAGCTGCCCCCCTTCGGCTTTTTGCCATGCCCAGGCGGCGCGTTCAGTTATCGTCTTTGAGCGTCCGTAAGCGGTCGTATCTTTGCGGTTCTTCTCGTCAGTCCAATCTATTTCAGTAAACGGCTGCGCGCGTTCGCCTTTGCCATAGGCAATTGAAGCAATGGAAGAAGTCATCACGACGCGCTTTACACCCGCATCGCGCGATGCTGCTAAAACCCGGAGCGCCCCATCGCGAGTGGGGCGAATAACTTCATCCTCATCTTTCGGGGCGACCGCTGGCACTGGAGACGCAACATGGAGAACATAGTGCGCGCCTGCAACGGCGTTTGCCCAACCTAGGTCCGAATTCAGGTCGGCCGATACAGATTCTATCTCGTCAGCATTGGCGCCTAGTGTCCGTATGGTCGCGCGCACTTCTTCTGCTTGAGCAAGATTTCTTACCGTCGTGCGAACGCGCCAGCCATTATGAATCAGTTCAGCGATGCAATAGCCTGCGATATAACCGCTTCCTCCGGTGACAACAACGAGGCCCTGCTTCGTAGCTGATGTTGTCACGGTGCGACCGATCCCGGATCCTCAAATCGAGGGGACAATATAACCTTTGAGAATAGATCCACAATGTCTCTTGTTGGGCTTAGCGGACCTCCTAAGGCGGGACGGATATGTCGGAGGGCGAAGCGTGCACGTCTTGGCGAGCTCGACGATCTTATGAGTACCCACCCTGGGAGGCGCGTCGCCTCCAGGTGGACTTGGTCCATGCATCGTTGAACACGCCCGGAATAGGCTTGCTCCGTCCATGGCTGATCGAGGATTTCGATCTCCTGCACATTGGCGACTCGCAGGCAGATCCATTCGC
The DNA here is from genome assembly GCF_023074015.1 of Bradyrhizobium sp. 142. Classification (NCBI taxonomy): domain Bacteria; kingdom Pseudomonadati; phylum Pseudomonadota; class Alphaproteobacteria; order Hyphomicrobiales; family Nitrobacteraceae; genus Bradyrhizobium; species Bradyrhizobium sp. 142. The sequence continues at coordinate 19,238 of NZ_JADPKQ010000410.1, read as the reverse complement.
CCCTTCGGATTTCTTGCGCTGCCGAGCGCCATCCAGCGCCAGCGCGAATGCTCGCTCCTCCCCGACGGCGTGGCCAGGACATAGGGGCAGACGGTCAGCTGTGTTCCGCCGTAGCTCAATCGAACCGGTCTGCGCTGCAGTATCGCTTGTCTCAATGTGCGGAATGCCGGGCTATGACCTGCGAATGATTTGAAATTTGCTCTTGCGATCCCGCCCGCACCGATGTTCCGCAAACCAAATACTGGACGTTGCGACGCGGGTGATCTTGTTTCGCTCCATGAAGGCAATGCTGGTGCGATCGACGAAGGAGAGCTCTCCGCCGCTCCCGATCTGCCAAGCGGCCTTGAGATCATCTTCGGTGAGAGTTGCGATACGCGCGCCAGTCTCGCGCAGCCGCTGGCAGAACCTGTCGGCAAGCTCGGCACCGAAGTGCGCTTTAAGCAATTGCTAGGTCTCCGCGAGCACGTGATCGGTGAGGGCCCAGCCCTCGGTGCTCTTTAGTATGGACTTGGCGAGTTCGTTGTTGCGGTCGCGTTTCGCCGTTGCCGCGAACCAGACGGTGCTGTCGACGAACGTGCTCACGTCTCATTCCTCGATGGGATAATCCGCGATCTTTCCATTCGGCGCGTTTTGCTCGAGCCATTTCTCGGCTGCCTGCTTGGAGGCGAACAGCCTCATCCAGGCCGGGTCTCCGACCGCTCTGGAGACCTCGTCGGCAACATGGATCCAGACGGCCTCTTGCCGTGGACCGCCTTCGATTTCGTACTCCCAGGCAACCCCTTCGGGGTCGTGCTGCTTGAACCATCTGTCGGCGGCATTGGCGGATGCGAACACTTTCATCCTCTCGGGATCACCGACGTGCCGCCGCTCTCCGTCGTCGTAGGCGTTGAGATAGATCCAGACGGTCCGTGCCGCCCTGCGCAACTCGGCCCGATGCCAAACCGCAGCGTTGACCTTCTGGCGGTCGCTGCGGTCCTCTTCCGGCAGAAGCATCACGGTCGCGTGCACGTCGGACGAAAGCCCGGTGCGGTCGCCCGGCGGCTTGTGGATCCATTCGATCCACTGGTCGAATGCATCGGCCATGATCGCTTACCTCCTCTTCACCCGGAACGGGCTTTCGATCGTGAATGCATCCGGCCGGATACCGCTTTCGATGCGCTTCCAGGTCACCGGCGCCGCGATCGGAAAGCCTTCTCGCGCCCGCGGCGAATAGGTGCCGATCGCGGTGGTGCCGCGGCCGTTGCGCAGATAGTCGAGGAAGATGCGGCCGTTTCGCGCCGCCTGCGCAGAAAGGATGTAGCGGCCGGGATCGCGTGCTGCGAATTCCGAGACGAGGCCGCGGGCGATCCGATGGGCCTGGTCGTGCAGCATCGGCTCGGCGAGCGGCGCCATCAGATGGATGCCCTTGCCGCCGGTCAGCTTCGGCCAGGTGCCGAAGCCTTCCCGTTTCATCAGGATCCGCAGCTCGAGCGCGGTCTCGGCCACGCTCTCCCATGCAACGCCCTCTCCGGGGTCGAGGTCGACGACGATGCGGTCGGCGCGCTCGAAATCCTCGACGTTCGAGTTCCAGGGATGCAGTTCGACGGCCCCGATCTGGACCAGGCCGAGGAAGCCCTCCATGCTATCCACCCACAGCCGCGTGCCTTCGGCGCCTTCGCGCTTTTTGATGCGCAGCTGGTGCACGGCGGCCGGGATCTCCTTCGGCAGCGGCCCCTTGTGATAGAAAGTGGTGCCGTGGACGTGCCGCACCAGCTTGAGCGGCCGATGGCCCAGATGCGGCAGCGCCTTGTTCCAGACCCGCGCCCAATAATCCGCGAGCTCCTCTTTCGACGGCACCACCGCATCGGGAAGCAGCTGCAGGATGTTTTCCTTAGGGATCCCTAGCTTCAGCCGGGCGGCCGATGACGGCACCAGGCGGGGCACCTTCACGTTGCGGACCGCCAGATCATCACGAAGCCCCTTGAACACGGCCTCGCGCAGCAGGCCGTCGTCCGTTAGCGCGCCGTATTGCACCTCGAGGTCGACGGACGGTTCAACCCAGGTCGCCTTGGGCTTTTTCACGGGCACGTCGAGCGGGGATGTTCGCCGAATCAGCGGATCGAGCCGCTCGCGCACCTCTCGCGCTGTCGTCTCCGTGTAGCCGGTGCGGACCTTACCTGCGTAGAGCAGCCTGCCGTTCTCACGCCGGCCGACATAGAGCGAGGCGATCTCGCGCGGATGCGCCCCAAGCTTCTCGACGAACGCGACGATGGGAAAGGTCTCGCTCTTCTTGCACTTGAGCTTGATCCAGCTCTCCTGCCGCCCGGAGCGGTAGGGCTCGCCAAGTCGTTTGGCGACCAGGCCTTCCAAGCCCAACTTGCAGCCCTTGTCGAGGATCTCGTTGCCGTCGGCGGCGAGCGCCTCGACGTAGATGAAGGTCTCGGGCGCGTTCTTCAGCAGGCGCTGCAGCAGATGCTTGCGATCCTCATACGCGGCGCCGCGCAGGTCGTAGCCATCGAGGTACAGGAGATCGAACGCGTGATAGCGCACACGCTCGCTGCGCCTGGAGCCGAGCTCGCGCCTGAGCTGCTGGAAATCGGGCAGACCGCCGGCGCCGTACACAACGGCCTCGCCATCGATGATCGTGCTCTCCGCTTTGAGCTGGGCGGCGCTTGCGGCAATCGACGAGAACTGTTCGGTCCAATCGTAGCCCGCGCGGGAATAGACTTTGACCTCGCGATGTTCCAGGTGCAGCTGCGCGCGGTAGCCGTCCGCCTTGATCTCGTACACCCAATCCGCGCCCCGCGGCGGACTCTCGCGCAAGGTGGGGTCACAGGGTTCGATGTAACGTGGAATAGCAGCTTTGCGGGCGCCGGCGACGCGCGCTACTCCAAAACGAGACTGACGCAACGCCACGGCACACATGCGGATTCAACGCGAAAGCGCCGAATCGTTCCGGATAGCCAGACGCAGGGCGGGACTGCCGTATCGCGGACCGAGCCGACTCACCTGTAGGTGCCCGTCCCGGACGCCTCTCCGAGAACGCTGGCTGCGCTGGCCCAGGAATGTTTAACATTCCTGAATCCCACACCTGAAGAACTGCGCTATAAACCTGGCTTTCCCGCCCCGGGGGCGTCTCATGTTGGACATGGCTACTAGCGCGCCTTTGTGCGCGGTCGAGCAAGACTGTGAGAGCGCTTCGCGACACGAGATCGCCGCGCGCACCGATGCCGCGTCAGGAATTCCGCTGCCAGAGAGGCGAGGCTTCGTCCGAAGGATTTCGGCCAGGTGCGAGGCGAAGCCCCTTCGCAAGCGCCCACAATCTGGCGCTGGACGAGGCGGGGGGCTCGCGTGAATTTTCAGGTCACTGTCCTGAAGATACTGGTGAGCTACCCGGACGGCTTTGCCGTGATGGACGATCTCAAGCGCGATATGGCGATCCTGGCAACCAGCGGCCGGGATTGGGCCGACCGGACCAACCGGCTCGCGGCGCGCGTGCCTGGGCTGGACATCTTCTCGCAAGGTCTCGTTGTGCGCGAAAGCGGCGGTTGGAAGATCACCAGCGACGGGCGGGCCGTGTTGGAATTTATGGAGGCACGCCCTGTAATCGACGAACCGCTCAACACGGCTCCTGCCGAGAACGCCGCTGTGCAGGAGCCGCCGCTGCAGCTGCCCGCCGAACGGGCCAAGCGCCGGAGCGAGCGCCGCCAGCGCCGCCGTGCGGCTCGCGAGCAGATTCGGAATGCGTCTTGAGTTATGATGCGCTTTCGAGCTCGGCCGCATCTTACGATCGATGAAGGAGAAAAGCCGCCGGCGTTGCTCCGGCGGCTTGCGATAGTTGCTGACCCTTGAGGTATAGCGCGCCCATCCTCGGGCACCTGGCCGAATTTCCGGAGCAGCTCGGCATGTCCGAAGTCGCCCATTGCAGGGGGCGACCGAGCCTAGGATGCCGGGTTTGCGAGAGAGCGCCTCGGCGCGCATCACGGCGGCATCGGCTGAGAAGCACTCCGTTGCCTCGCCGGCGGCGATGTCCTCGTCAGCGGCCACAATGGCAGGGCGACGTAGTAGGTCATCTCAGTCGTACCAATCCTTTCGGTCGCGCGGAACGTCGAACCGGCCGCGCGAGTAGCCGGCGGCAACCGAAGCCCGTAGCTCCTCGACCTGCGCCTCCAGAAAGCCGTTCGCGACGATGAGTGCCTTGACCGCTTCCCGGGCGTCACCGCCGCAGGCCGCAATGGCCTGATCGGCGGCGGTCTTCAGGTCGTCAGGGGCGGGCGTGGGGCTGCCCAACGTTCCCTCTTTGTTCGCTATGAGTCAAGGCAGACTGCTGCTTCCGCTGGCGCTGCCGGGACCGTTAACGATGGCTCACGGCGGCGGCCGGCGGACTGTCGGAACCAGAGGAATTGAATCGTCTTGAATCCCAGCCGCCCTCTCGTAAACCGGAGTTCTGCGTATCATGGCCCCGCGCGCCAACTGGAAAGGGTTCCTCACGCTTTCGCTCGTCACCTGTCCGGTGGCGCTCTATCCGGCCACCTCGGAGAGCGAGAAGATCTCGTTCAACCAGCTCAACCGGCAGACCGGGCATCGCATCAAGTATTTGAAGGTCGATGCGGACACGGGCGACGAGGTCCCCAACGAGGACATCGTCAAGGGCTATGAGCTCGATAAGGGGCAGTACATCGAAGTCTCGAAGGAAGAGCTCGAGGAGATCGCGCTGGAGTCCACACGGACCATCGAGAGCGACGAGTTCGTCGATCGCAGCGACATCGACCCGCGCTACCTGATCCGGCCCTATTACGTCTGTCCCGACAGCAAGGTCGGCCACGACGCCTTCGCTGTGATCCGCGAGACCATCCGCGAGATGGACAAGGTCGCCATCGGCCGGGTGGTGCTGACCAACCGCGAGCACATCATCGCGCTCGAGCCGATGGACAAGGGCCTCGTCGGAACGCTGCTGCGCTATCCGTACGAGGTGCGCTCCGAGCAGGAGTATTTCGACGAAATACAGGACGTCAAAGTAACCAAGGACATGCTTGACCTGGCGAGGCACATCGTCAACCAGAAGGCCGGGCGCTTCGATCCGGTGAAGTTCGAGGATCACTACGAGACCGCGCTGATCGAGCTCATCAACCAGAAGCGCGCCGGGAAGCCGATCACACCGAAAGCAAAGCCGTCGGCGAGCAACGTCGTCGACCTGATGGAGGCGCTGCGGCGGAGCGTCAGGCAGGAGGGCGCGCCGGTGAAGGCTGGCAAGGCCGCCAAGAAGCCGCGTAAGGCGGCGGCCGGCCAGAAGGAAATGCTGATGCCGATCGAGGGCAAGAAGCCGAAGGACGCGGGGGCGAAGAAGCCGGCGGCGAGGCCGCAACGCAAGTCCGCCTGACGCCAGAAAGGAGAGCCGCATGGATATGAAGGAAGCGTCGGCCATGACCGAAGCCTCCGGGCTGACGAACGAGATCGACGGCAATGAGCAGACTTCCGGAGCGCGCCGGCAGCCGCTGCAGTCGCCCTCGCAAGATGCCGCGCTCCGCTGGGCCGAGCGGCTGCGTAAGGTGACCGTCGAGGCTCCGTTGCAGTCGCTCTTCGTCGACTTCCTGCTCGGAATGTGGGTCGCCCGTCGGCGCGAAAAGCGCTGCGAGCTGCGAGCAGCATGGCAAGGAAACTGAAGACATTTCAGACCTCGCTGGGCTTCTACGATCTCGCGATCGCGGCGCCGTCGATGAAGGCAGCCTTGGAGGCCTGGGCGCCGGCAGTAACCTCTTCCATCAGGGCGTCGCCAACGAGACGGACGATCCGGACGTGGTCGCCGCGACGATGTCCAAACTTGGCGTGGTTTTCAAGCGCCCGGCGGCATTGAGCGGGCGCTTCGCCGAGCACGCTGGTTTGCCCGCCGTTCTCGATGGCGGTGGGACCGCGAGCAGACCAAAGAAGAGCCGACCGGTGCCGAAGAAGGGACCGGTCCGCAAGGTCAGCGAGGAAGCCGCCCGCAAGGCCGCCGCGGAGTTCGAGCGCGAACAGAACCGTCACGAGGCCGAGCGGCGCAAGCAAGCAGGCGGCGAGGGAGAAGGAGCGCGCCAGGCGCGAGAAGCTGGTCGGGCGAGCGCAGCCGGCTCTCGAGAAGGCTCGACGCGAGCACGAAGATCGGGCCGAAGCCCTTGAGGCCGAACGGGCCAGGATCGAGCGGCGAATCCAGGCCGAAGACATCCGGTGGGAGAGCGTGAGGGAGACGCTGGCGGCGGCGCTGCGGCGTGCGCGGGGGTAGCGGATCTCAGAGTAATGTCAGTATCGCGAGCACCGCGACCAGACCCACCGCGGTCACGCATCAACAGGACAGTTCGAGCACTCGCATGAAGCGCCCCGGTTGAACGTCCTGCCCGGCACCGAGGCTATACCGGGAACTCGGTCGGCGGAACCGCAACTTCATGAATTCAGCACATGGCCGCTGCAATGCGAGGCAAGCAATGCACCTCCGCGAGATGTTCGCCACCATCACTACTATGGTGGTCGCGTTTCTGGCCGAGGTGGAGTTCTTCGTCCTTGTCGGGATGATTTGATTTGCGCGGGACGGCACCCTGCTTCGAAGCGTCTCCGGGTTCGTACGGGCGCGTTAGCCATCTATCATTTACGATGGTTGGCTACGATCTTTCACGCATGGACAACGACTATGATCCTCGGCGGCAGGCGGAAGCCGCGATGAAGGAAGCCGCGAACGCGGACGGCTTCGAACGGCTGCGCTGGATCGGGCTTGCCCTGGCCTGGCTTGAACTCGCGCGAACGCGCCCGCTCTATCCGGCCAATTCCGGGCGGTCGGGCGGACGGTCCTGAGATAGGCACTCCGGGCAGGTATCGCCGATCGAGTCGAGGACGTCCCGGATTTCCTCGACCGCTTCCTGCGGGGATAGACCGGAGGGCGGATCCGTGCGAGCGATGTCGAACGCGCGGTCGCGCGCGTGCGGGTTGGCGGTCCTGCATCCAGCCGTGCTCCTCGCATTCGCGGATGGCGTCGGCTTCCTGCAGCGCGGAGATCGCCCAGCCGCGCAGCGTCCGGATCGCCGGTTGTCTCTCTTTCCTCATCAGCATCGATCCGCTCCTGTCCGGGACGAATCCTTCGCGCCCGTCCGCCGTTCCGGGCGGTTAGCACAGGGTAGAGATTCGAAATCGTGGTGACTGCCGCTTTTCCACCTGTTCCGCCGGCTGTGCACAGCCGGACCGCCAATTTGGCAGCAGCGTGTCGCGGTACCGGGAATGGTAGCCCGTTCACTCAGCGGCACAGGCCGGGTCAATCTCGGCCAAGGCACTTTGATTACCGTTCAAGGCGTGGGCGCCTCCCTCAGTCCGGCTCTCGGCGGCTGGATCGCGCAATGGATCGGCTATGAAGCGACCTTTCTGTTGCGGGGGCGTTTGGACTGATATCGGTTGCGCTGTGGATGGCGTTTGCCTCGATGCTAAAGCGATACTGACGACATCCAAGCTCCACGGTGCCGCCTGAAGCCGCCAGGTTTTGCTTTGGCGCGGCAGCGAAGCGCACCGGTAAAGGCAAGTGGAGCGTGTTGGCTTTTCCGCGACTGGAACATTTGAATTCTCGCATCTTTATTAGCTCGAATCCCGGGGATGATTATCGGAGGCGGTTTGTGGCGAGTAGCGAGAGCGATCACTGGTTCACCAAGATGGCGACCAGGACAGCCACCAACAGCGGCCGGCCGTGGGCCTTTGCGGTCGCAATCCTGTTCGTCGCCGGATGGTTGATCTCCGGACCGCTGTTCCATTTTTCAGACACTTGGCAGCTGGTGATGAACACCGTCAGCAGCATCGTCACTTTTGTAATGGTGTTTCTGATTCAGAACACGCAAAACAGAGATAGCTCCGCGCTGCAATTGAAGCTCGACGAATTGATCCGAACGACAGAGGGACGAAATAGCCTCATGGGGATTGAACGGCTGTCGCAACCGGAACTAGAATCGGTACGGACTAATGTTCAACAAGGCGAAGATCGCAACGAACATTCGGCTACGGCCGATCCCTCGCCGGAATCACGACGACACGGCACGTGATCTGCCGGAGTGGACATTCGGCCGCGCGCGCTACGCAAAGGCAAGCTCTTGCGAAGCATCCGAAACCATGGTGGCCACGGGCCGTAAGCCTTGGCGTTAGACACGCGACGCGGGTCTCGCCGATCACGGCGTCGAAGGACTCGTGCGTATGGCCGTAGACCCAGAGCTCGGCCGGGCGCAGCGCGCCGAGTCCGTCGTCGGGCGCCGAGACCATCACCCGGCGGAGATTGCTGCGGTATGCGGGATCGGGGGCGCGGTCGTTTTCCGAACGCTGCTCTTCCGGCGGCATCTCAGGCGCGGGCGCGGGTGCGTGATGCGTCACGACGACCAGGCGGGCATCGCCCCGCGGCTTGCGCATTTCGGCCTTCAGAAACGCCACAGACTTGAAATGTAGCGTGAGGGCGTGATGCGGCAGGAAGCGCCGCTCGTAGTTTTAAATTCTGATCTTCTTGTAGTCGTTCATATGGTCGCCGGCGGCGACCGTCGCGCGATGTGCATCGCCGTGGAGGCCGAAGTCCGCCAGAGCGTTGCGCCGGCGAACGTCACTTCGCCGATGCGGACTGTCTCGTTCTCCAACACATGCACGTTCGTGCCTGCTGCGGCGGCCTGAGGCTTCTCGAGCGTCCGCATTAGGTCGCAGCCGTAGCCTTCGTGATTGCCCATGACGTAGATCACCGGCCGGTCGGGCACGCGCTCCAGCAACCAGCGAACGCCTCGCTCCGCCCTCGGGATCAGGTCGCCGGCCAGCACGAGGACGTCGAAATCCGGGTACCTTCGATAGTGCGTAGCACCTCCCGCATGGGCTCGAGCGATCCGACGCTGTCCGATCGGACAGAGATCGGTGAGCCGGGCCACCCCGGTGTCGGTTTCAAAGGTCGTTTCCAAGACTGCGGAGCCCGGGAGATAACGGCGGCTGGTCGTGAATTTCAGGCAAGGCCGACATTCTGAAGGCGGACGGTAATCTCGCAAAGCAATGTGTCATTGCGTCGTCCCTGCGATGGGCGCCGAAGTCGCAAAGATTGCTCGTAATTTCCGCGAGTAGTTCGAGATCGCCGGATGACAGCTCTGCGAGACTTGCCAGTTTATCGGCGAGCTTTGAGAAGGTGAAGCCGGCTTGCATGTCCGTCCAATATCCTGGCCACGAGCCCTCCCGGCTCCGCGTGCACGGCGGGTTATGAGCTTAACTGTTGACCGTGGAGCGATATCTGCCGCGTCTCGACCACGACGCGAGTCGACGCGCCGCCAAAACAAAGGTTCCCAATTGTCGTCCGGTGAGCGAGCATCGAGCGTTGGTCAGAGGAACCGCAACCGACACGGCCTGTTAGTTTGCCAGGCGGGCAGTCGAGCGAAGTACGAGTGAATGCGCGGATGGGTCTGGGCGATGACTGGGATCGGCGCGGCGGCGTTGGTCGCCGTTGTGACCTGCGTCATCACCGCGCCCGACCTCTTCGCCACAGCCGATCTCACCGGGATTTCCGATCATGCGGGCAATGCGGACAGAGGCAAGCTCGTCTTCGCGGCCGGTGACTGCGCGTCCTGCCATGCCTCGCCGGGACAGCCCGATCGATTGCGTCTCGGAGGAGGTCTGGCACTGGCCTCGCCCTATGGCACGTTTCGAACGCCGAACATTTCGATGGATCCTGTCGACGGTATCGGCAATTGGACCGCGAGAGATCTCGCCAATGCTCTCTTGAACGGCGTCTCTCCGAGCGGGAGCCATTACTATCCGGTGCTTCCATATCCAAGCTTCACGCATATGCGCAGCGAGGATGTGCAGGATCTGATGGCTTACCTGCAGACACTCCCCGCCGTGAAGGGGCGTCCTCCGGACCACGACCTCAACCCGCTGTTCGGCATTCGCCGCTTTGTCGGCTTCTGGAAGCTCCTCTACTTCAGGCCGGGTCCGATCGCGCCCGACACCACGCATGACGAAAAATGGAATCGCGGACGCTATCTGAGCGAGGCACTCGCCCACTGTGCGGCGTGTCACTCGTCGCGCGATATGTTTGGCGGCATCAAGTCGGGAACGCGCTATGCCGGCGGACAGGATCCCGAAGGCGCGGGCTTCTATCCAAATATTACCCCCGGCCACATCGGCCACTGGTCGGAGCAGCAATTGGCCGAGATGTTGAAAACCGGTAACACGCCGAACCATGGCCGCGTCGGCTCGTCGATGGCGGATGTGGTCACGAACACGGCCATGCTGTCGGAGAGTGATCGCGAGGCGATTGCGAGTTTCATCAAGTCGTTGCCGTCAAGACCGACTGCGAGGCCGTGAACGCGTCGGCGTTATTGGGCATAGAGATAGGCTGCGATATCGCGTGCCTCGCTCTCGCTGATCCCGGTCGCCGGCATGGCTGTTCGTGGCGAGAAGGTCTGCGGCGCGACGATCCATCGCGCGAGATTGTCGGGCGAGTTGGTCGCGACGCCGGCGATGTACACGCGCTCGCGGAGATCGGCAAGCGAGCTGCCAACCCGCCCGTCGCCGCCGGGAACACCGGGGATGGTGTGACATCCGGCGCAGCCATAGCGGCGCATCAGTGCCGGCGCCCGCGATGGATCTCCGCCGGTGATGGCTCGGGCAAGGCTTTCGGTTTGCTGCCGGGACTTCCAGACAAAGCCGGTCGCGATGGCGGCTGCGACGAGCAGGCCGACCACGGCGATTGCATAGCCGCTTCGCCTAGAGAGCGAGAAATACATCGGCCTGCTCGCGGTGTTTGCCGGCACACCTGATCCACAACGCGATGAGCGTCAGGGCGGCGCCGGCATAGATCGTGCCCGCCGGCACCCACATGATGATCCCGGCCAGTTGCTGGTCCTCGAGCGGGGTCAGGCCCCATGCAGCTGCGGCGGTCGTCTGCTCCTGGTAGAGCAGGCGAGGCGACAGCGCCATCAGGGCGCCCAGAATGCTCGTGTGCAGCATGGTCAGGAACACGTGCCAGGCGGCTGCGCCGGTCTCGCTTCGCCGAAATACCGACCACCAGAATAGAATGGCCGAGAGGAAGAAGCTCAGATGCTGGAGCCGGTGCACGAGAACATCGTTGACGGCCACGTCGAACAGGGGTGGCGCATGCCAGGCCCATATCGCGATACCGTGCAGTAGCGTGGCAGTACGCCCGCAGCTGAGAAAGGACCAGGCCGCATCGGTGAGGGGAAGCCGCATCCCGCGGCCGACCAGCGCTCGCGCGCGACGGGGCAACGACCAGAGGAGGGTCCCGACCGGCCGTGCGATCACGATCAGCGGCGCCGAAACCGCGATCAGGATCTCGTGCTCGATCATGTGAAAACCGAGCAGCCGCTCTCCAAGCCAATGCAGCGGCGATACCAATGCAATAATCAGGGAAAGCCAACCGAGCCACCAGGCAGCATCGCGCCATGTCCGGCCCTTGACGATTTGCGCGCGCCGCCTGAGGACCAACTCGCCCACACCGTACATCAAACCGAAGGCGACGAGCGGGACGACGATCCATGGATCAACCGTCCAGCTTGCGCCCGCCACGTCTTGCGCGGGCCCATGCGCGTGCGCTGGGCTCGCCAGGATCATGACGATCACCGAAGCTATCTTTCGCATCCGCTCAGCACCATCGAGGCAATCCCCTGCATCAGGAGCGCAAAGGTGAAAATCGCAGCCGAGAGTGCGCTCACTCGGCCGCTGAAGACGGATGTGTTGGGATGCGAAGCGGCGTCGCCCGCCAATCGCCGTCCGCATCGCCACGACACGAGTCCGGAGAAGGTCGCCATGGCCGCGCCGAGAAATGATGCGACCGTCGTGATATGCAGCCGCCGATTGCAGTCAACGTAAGGCAAGATCTGTCCGAGCTGCATGTTTGCCGCCCAAATGATCGGTGCAAGCCAAAGCCCGGCCCAGACCGAGAGATTTGCAAATGGGTTCCAGGCGCTCATAGCCGTGCCAGCCAATAGATGCAGCCATAGATCGGAAGCCAGGTCGCGACGACAAAGTTCCAATACATGGCATTGTCCTGCACGTCGCCGAACCGTCTCAGGTTGCAGCCATGCCGCGTGAACATCAGCACCGCGAGCACGAGTGTATCGACGAGATCTGTAATGATGTGAGTGGTGTGCAGCCCAAGCAGCGTCCACACCACGGAGCCATAGGCGTTGCTGTCCCAATTGACCCTGAGCGCCGGGAATTCGAAGATTCGCACGACCAGCGGTGCGATCCCCAAGACCGACATAATGACCATGCCGATCCGCACCTTGCGCAACTCTTGCCGCCCGGCCCAGCGCGAGATCAGGATGTTCGGAACCAAGCTGGTGAGAAGGATCGCCGTTACCAGCGTTCCCGGGAGCAGGTCCGGAGCCGGAGCGTTGATCGGCCAGATTGCGGCCAGGCTCATCAAATAGAGATATGCGGCGATCACGAGCGCAAAGCCGGTGCCTTCGATCAGCATGAAGGCCAGCGTGCCCCACCAGGTGACGCTCGCCGCGCCGAGGCCATGGAGCGGCAGCTTGCCGAGATCGAGTGCGATCCGTTCCCTCAAGACTCATCCTCCGGCGTGCCCTTGGGCCAGAACCAGCCGATCAGCGCAATCGCGAGGGGAATCGAACCCCACACCACGGCCCACGGCGAGAAGATCGACCAGATCAGCATCACAGTGGTGGCGATGGCAGCCCAGAGTGGCCAGATCGAATGCTGGGGCGAGGCTTCGCGCGCCTGCGGCTCGGCGGTCGCAAGCGAGGTCACAACGAGCTCGCGCCGATCCGTACGCAATCCGTCGGCGACCGGAAGCGTGTCGCGGTTGTCCCAGAGCGGATGCAGTCCAGTGGTAACGGGGATCATCGCGAAATTGTAGCTCGGAGGCGGCGAGGTGGTCGCCCATTCCAGTGTTGGTGCATCCCAGGGATTCTCGGGCGCAACCTCGCCGCCGCTCATGCTGGCCATGGCGTTGATAAAAAAGAGCAGGAACCCGATCGTGAGCACGATTGCACTGAGGCTGACGAACAGGTTCAGCCCATGCCACGGCAGGTCGGGCTGATAAGTGTAGATGCGGCGCGGCATGCCCTGAAGGCCGAGGATGTGCATCGGGAAGAAGGTCGCATTGAAGCCGACGAAGATCAGCCAGAACGACCAGCGTCCGAGCCTCTCGCTCATCATCTTGCTCGTGATCTTGGGAAACCAGTAGTGGATCGCGCCGAGCAGGGGAAACACGGCGCCGCCGATCAGCACATAATGAAAATGAGCGACGACGAAATAGGTGTCATGCACCTGGGTATCGAACGGCACTGAGGCAACCATGACCCCAGTGAGACCGCCGATGACGAAGGTGACGATGAAGCCGATGATGAAGAGAAGTGGGGTTTTGAAAAGCGGTTGCCCATCCCACAGCGTCGCCAGCCAGCAGAAGACCTGGACAGCCGCGGGGATCGCGATCGCCATGCTGGATGCGGTGAAGAAACTGTCGCCGAGCCGCGGCAGCCCAACGACGAACATGTGATGTACCCAAAGACCGAATGCGAGAATGCCGGTTGCGATCAGCGCCATCACCAGCGCGAGATAGCCGAAGGCCGGCCGCCGCGCGAAGGGCTCGATCATGGTCGAGACCATGCCGGCTGCGGGCAGGAAGATGATGTAGACCTCGGGATGGCCAAAGAACCAGAACAGGTGTTGCCAGAGCAGCACGTCGCCACCCTCGGCCGGATTGTAGAAATGCGTGCCGACGAGGCGATCTAGGATCAGGCTAGTGCTCGCAATCATGACCGCCGGCATCGCCATGATCACGAGGAATGACGTCACCAGCATCGCCCATACGAACACCGGGATGCGGTCGAGCGTCATGCCCGGTGCGCGTTGCTTGAAGATAGTGACGACCAGCTCGACGGCCACGGCCAGCGCCGAAAGCTCTGTGAAGGTGATCATCTGCGCCCAGATGTCCGCGCGCTTGCCTGCACCATATTGCGGGCCGGATAGCGGCACGTAGGCGAACCAGCCGACGTCCGGGCCCATGTCGAGCGCAAAGGCGATCCAGAGCAGGGCGCCGCCGGCGAGATAGATCCAGTAGGAATAGGCATTGAGCCGCGGGAAGGCGATGTTGCGGGTGCCGACCATCAATGGCACGAGGTAGACCGCCACAGCTTCCATCACGGGAACCGCGAACAGGAACATCATATTCGCGCCGTGCATGGTGAAGATCTGGTTGTAGCGATCGGGGCTGAGCAGGCGCGCTTCGGGCTGCCCTAGCTGGAGTCGGATCAGGATCGCCAGCACGCCGCCCAGCGCGAGGAACACGAACGCCGTGAAGATGTAGCGCCGTCCGATGATCTTGTGATCGACGGTCGCGACCGCGCCCCAGAAGCCTGGCGGTGTCTTCCAGGTTTCGGCGAGCGCGCTGGTCAGGCGCGTCCGCTTCAGCTCGATATCCCGCGTATCGGGCGCGGTGGCGGAATCGATCATTTGAGGCTCGCCAAATAGGCGGACACGGCGCGCAGCTCATCCGGCGTCAACGGCACCATCGGCATGTTGTTGCCGGGCTTGATGGTCTGGGGATCGGCGATCCAGGCGGCAAGCGAGCCGCGCGTGGTCTCGAACAGCCCTGCCGCGATGGTACGGCGGCCCGCGACGTGAGTGAGGTCAGGGCCGGTGATGCCGGCGGCGGGCGTGCCGCGAATGGTGTGGCAGGCGGCGCAGGGTTTTGCCAGGAACGTCTGCAAGCCCGCAGCGATCTCCTCTTCGGCCGGCTGGATCGCGGCCTGGCGTTGCCCATTCGCCCATCTGTCAAAATCGTTCTCTGTCTCGGCAACGACAAGCAACGCCATGTGGGCGTGCTGCATGCCGCAGAATTCGGCGCATTGACCGCGATAGACACCGGCCCGTTCGGCGCGAATGGTGAGCTCGTTCGAGCGGCCCGGAATGAGGTCTTGTTTGCCCGCGAGGCTCGGAACCCAGAACGAATGGATGACGTCGAGGCTTTCGAGCTTGAGATGCACGTTACGGCCAACGGGAACATGGATCTCATTGGCGGTCTCGAACCGCTGTGATGGAGCCGGCCCGATATATTCCACGCCCCACCACCACTGCAGGCCGCGCACCCGGATCGTCAGGTCGTCCTGACCTGCCACGCTGAGCAGGCGCGTCGCGAAGAAGCTCATGACGGTGAAGGTAGAGATGATGAGCACCGTGGCGACGACGGCTCCAATGACAGCGAAGGTGATGTGTCGCTCGCGCCGAGGCGCAGGCATTGGCGGTCGCACATCCCCGCCGCGCCAGAGCGCTCCAATCAGTGCGATCATCACCAGCATCCAGACCACCGAACAGACGCTGACGATCAGGATGATGAGCTGCTTCAGGCCGCTCGCGGAGGCGCCGTGCGCATCGAGCGCGGACTGCCAGCCGTCGCATCCGCCGAGCGATGCCACAAGCATCACGCAGAGACACGTCTGTCGCGCCGAGCGGATCACGGCGTCGGTCCCTGCTCGGGATGAATCGGGGTCGGCCCCTGATCGAACATGAGCTTCGCCGGCGCGCGATTTTCGGCGGGCCGCGTTTGCGCCTCATCGTTACGGCTGGGCGCGGCGGTATTGCCCTCATAGGAGCCGATGGTCTGCACGTAGCCCGCGAGCTGCCAGATCTCCTCGGTCGTCACCTTGTTGCGAAAGGCCGGCATGCCGTGGGGCCGGCCGTCGCGAATCGAGGCGAAGATCGACACCATCTCCGGTCCGTAGTACCACCAGCCATCGAGGAAACCGGGACCGCTGCCGCCCCGGCCGTCGCCGTGACAGGTCCTGCAGCCGAACCAGGAATACAGCCGCTTGCCCTGCCTGAGATTGTAGGCGTTGACCTCGTAAGGTCTTCCAAGTGCAAAATAGACCTCCGGCGGCGCACCGCTGATGCCGTTCGGCATCAGCGCGACCTTGTCGAGCGCATCGGCAATCGGTGGATCGAGCCGCAATTGCCGTTGTTCGCGCTGGCATCCGGCCAAAGCGGCTGCAAGGCAAAAGACGACAACACCGGCCATCCGCATCATCTGATCGTCAGGGGTAGGGAACTACAAACGTCAATCGACACGTCCGGCCGAAGTTCCTGACGGCGGATTGACGCTGTTGCCCAGCATGTTGCGAAAGGGCTCACGCCCCGCATCAGCGCGATCTCTGCCTGCTGCTCATGGCGGATGGCATGCGCCTTGATACACAACCGCGGGTCGCCGCGGCTGTGCCACATCCGGTCAGCCATTGTGACCGCCGCCTCGTGATGCCGGATCATCTCTCGGTCGGCTGGCGCGGTCCTGACTTGCCACATCTCGGCTTGCCTCAAAGACCCCAGCCATGGTGATTCATAGCCATGGCTACCGAACAGCGCGACCGTTCCGAGCAGCCCAGTTCCCGCGACGGTCATCCAGGTGAAACCTACTTCGAGCCTTGGTGCATCGCCATGCACCCAGCGCAGCCACCGCGAGATCGTCCCGGAACGATACGAAGCAGATGTATAAATCAAAGTTTCGCAAACACCTCCAAGTCGAGCGCGGCCTTCGATATTGAAGCCTATGCCAACACGCATCTTTGCTCGGCCGGTTGCGACGATGAGATGAATGTTACATAATGCCAAATCATTGATATTGTTCGCATAACATAAATGTCTACTATTCTACAAAATCCGAGATTCGTTCATTAGATTTGCCGCCGAAGACGAGTGTCTGGCGGAAGCCTCCTTCAAGCTACGGATTCTGAAGGTGTCGATCAGGTGAGGTCTCTCTTGGTTTTCGGCTGTGCCATTCGCGGCCGGTCGGGAGAATTCAAGGCCCGCAGCTTCAGCGGGCAGGCACAGGGAGGGTTCCCGACGATCCCGGCACGCTCAAGGCGATGCTGCTGGCGGAGCGTGCGCGCGCCGAACGGCTGGAGCAAATCAACAAGGAGTTGCAGCGTCACCGCTTCGGCCGACGGGCCGAGACGCTGCCGGAAGATCAATTGCTGTTCGGCCTCGAAGAAGCCGAGCAGACGGCGGCGAGCACTGAGGCCGAGAACGAAGCGGCGGCGCCAGCCGAGCGGGCAAGCCACGCCGCCAAGCGCCGCATCAACCGTGGACGGGGTAGAGAAGGCTTCCAACCTCTTGGGTGGCTTGTTCTCGAAGGGCTCCAGTTCGAACCCGACCATCCGATGATATGAAAATGCCGACTAACGCTGGTGACCTTAAATGGGAGGCAGCGCCACCCACCTTGCCGAACGGAGCGGAAATCACGGTACTCTCGGGCGACCCCTCAAAAAAGGTCTGTTTGTTCTGCGCCTAAAAATGCCAAGCGGTTATAAAATTCCCGCTCACAATCATCCAACATATGAAGGCGCTACGGTCATATCAGGCAACTTTCACATCGGAATGGGCGACAAACTCGATGAGAAGAAAGCGATCGAGCTAACAGCGGGCGGACACGCCGAAGCGCCTGCCAAAATGGATCATTACGGTTGGACAAGCAGTTCTTCTGTTGTTCAAATCCATGGTCAAGGGCCATTCGGGATTACTTACGTTAATCCAGCCGACGATCCGAGTAAGAAGTAGCGAGGCAAACAGATCGTCTCTGTGCTCGCAAGGCAAGAGAAAAGCCCGGACGGTGGTCCGGGCTATTTTGTTAGTCGTTGTCATGATGAATGACGGCTTTCTCTCGGCTGCCGTCCTCATTCTCTTTCTTAATGACGGTCGTTCTATCACTTTCCCGATGCTCGGGCTCCTTGATGACCGTTGTGCGGTCCCGATCAACGGGCCGGTGCTCGTGAGACTCTCCGACTGTGACACCTCCGCCCACTGGACCGGCCTGAACGCCGACACCAACTTCATCCGCAACTGCGGGTGTCGCGATCGCACTCACAATTGCTGCAGCAAACAAGTACTTGCGCATCCTATTCTCCTTCGATTGTGGAGTTGGAGAATGTCTGCATGCGACAATTCGTTCCCATAATACCTGGCATCAAGCTGCTCATTGTTCACGCAAGTTCCCGCTGCGGGAGTGAGGCCTCGGGTCGCGCGGAACGATTGAGGTTTATCAAAAATTCCCGGAGGTCACTTTCGAGCATAGGTTTGCGCCGTCTCTCGGACTGGCCTGAGTGACATCGGAACTGAAGTCTCGGGGTGAGCGGGGCCATTGGCTCAAGTCGCGATGCCCTAAGCGTGGTACACTAGCCGCAAGTAACGCCGACAGTTTCTGTAAGGCACTCGTCCGAGGCCGAGCTTTAATCTTTTCAGCGCTTGGTCAACCATGCCGGCCGGCGGCGTTGGAGCAGCTTAGCCAGGCGACGGCATCGCGTTTGGTTGCCAGGCAAGCCCGGAACCGACCGGCGCGGACCTACTTTTAGAACCTACAATCTAGGAGTCTTGATTATGGCAGCAGGCACCCTCTCCCCACCGAAAGTCGTCTCGCGTGAGGAATGGCTTTCCGCACGCAGGGCACTGCTCGTCGAAGAGAAGGAGATTACGCACAAGCTCGACGAACTTAGAAAAAAACGCCGCCATTTGCCGTGGGTGCAAATTGAGAAGCCCTACGTCTTCGAGGGAGCGGATGGCAAGTGCACACTTGCCGATCTGTTCCATGGTCGCGGCCAACTCGCCGTCTATCACTTCATGCTGACCCCAGGCTCCGATCACGTTTGCAAAGGGTGCTCATTCGTCGCCGATCACTTCGACGCGGCGCGCAAGCACTTCGATGATGCCGACCTGTCATTTGCGGTGATTTCGCGCGCGCCGATCGAGCGAATCGAGCAGGTGAAACGCGCTTTGGGCTGGACCTTTCCGTGGGTGCCATCCTATGGCAGTGACTTCAACTTTGATTTCGGGGTGTCATTCAAAAGGGAGGAACTGGTCGCTGGCACAGCCAAGTTCAATTACGACACGATCGCGCTCAAGAGCAGCGAAGATATGATGGGCGCCAGCATCTTTGCCAAAAACGAGACTGGCGAGATCTTCCACACCTACTCGGCCTATTCCCGTGGCATTGAAAATCTGATGGGTGCCTTTATGTGGCTCGATCTCACGCCCAAGGGCCGCCATCAATTCGATGACGGTCACAGCCGGCTTAGCGACGATGGCCGGGACGTCCGTGGTTACTGGCGACGTCACTGGAGAACTTCCGGAATTGGTACATAGCGTCAGTTGGCGCAATGCAGCGATAGGCCGTAACCGGCATGAGGCCCCCACCTCGCCATCGCGAGGTTCGCCTGCGATACAGCCTGGCATGAGCTGATCGGTGGAGGTGAAGCGATGGCAAATGCCAT
>NZ_JADPKQ010000298.1:0-520 GCF_023074015.1 Bradyrhizobium sp. 142 | reverse complement strand
ATCACCGCTCAACGGCAGCGTCAATCACCCTGACCGCGCAATCCAGAGCATTCCGCGCAAGTCAAGGCCGGGCACGGTGATCCTCCCATGACGCTCACGGTTCTTCTTCCGGGTCACGTTGAAGCGGCATGAGATCCTCGAACATACCCATGTCGTTCACGAACCGCGCAAGCTGCCCGTGGTTCTCAGCCCCGAAGAAGTGGCGCGGCTGCTCGATGCCGCGCCGGGGCTGAAGTACAAGGCGGCGCTGAGCGTGGCCTATGGTGCGGGACTGCGCGCCACCGAAGTCGTCTCGCTCGCCGACATCGACAGCAAGCGCATGATCATCCGCGTCGAGCAGGGCAAGGGCGGCAAGGACCGGAACGTCATGCTCTCCCCACACCTGCTCGATCTGCTTTTGCTGTCCAATCCCATCCCAAACGTAACCGGCATGAGGCCCCCACCTCGCCATCGCGAGGTTCGCCTGCGATACAGCCTGGCATGAGCTGATCGGTGGAGGTGAAGCGATGGCAAATGCCAT
>NZ_JADPKQ010000018.1:0-21205 GCF_023074015.1 Bradyrhizobium sp. 142 | reverse complement strand
TCGAACAGGGTAAATGGCTGCGGCAGGTCGTCACCGGCTACTTCAACGACCATGCGGTGCCGACCAACAGTCGGGCGCTCAGCGCCTTCCGCTTCTTCGTCATCGAACTCTGGAGACGCACGCTCCGGCGCCGCAGCCAGACCGATGGCATGAGGTGGGAGACGATCAGTCGCCTCGCCTGTGACTGCCTCCCCAGGCCCAACATCCGTCATCCTTGGCCGCGAGCACGCTTCGCCGTCACTCACCCGAGGTGGGAGCCGTATGCGGGAAAGCCGCACGTACGGATCTGTGCGGGGGGCGCTCAGCAATGAGCGTCCCTACCGCGACCGTCGCAAGGGCTCCTCGCAATGACGAGGAGAGAGCGGGTCCGCGTCCCTGACTTCCGCGTCAGAATCTGGCGCATTTGTAAGTTGAAGGCGGCCGTCCATTCTTCTCATCTGATCCTTCTCGCGCGGCAGAACTGTCGCTGCGCAGCACGGAGGAGGTTTCGATGAACAGCAGGTTTCTCAAAGGCCTCACCGCGGTGACGATCGCCGCGACGCTG
Organism: Bradyrhizobium sp. 142; assembly: GCF_023074015.1. Classification (NCBI taxonomy): domain Bacteria; kingdom Pseudomonadati; phylum Pseudomonadota; class Alphaproteobacteria; order Hyphomicrobiales; family Nitrobacteraceae; genus Bradyrhizobium; species Bradyrhizobium sp. 142. The sequence goes on along the minus strand of NZ_JADPKQ010000018.1, from coordinate 20,661 downwards.
GCGGTCGCTTCGCCGGTTCTCGCTCGAGGTGGAGGCGGCGGCGGTGGTCATGGCGGCGGCTTCGGTGGCGGCATGCACGCGGGCGGCTTCGGTGGAGGAATGCGCGGAGGCGGTATGCATGTCGGTGGCATGGGCGGTGCCCATTTCGCCGGCGCCCGCTTTGGCGGACCGGCCTTCGGCGGCGCCCGTTTTGCCCATGCCGGCGGACCGGCCTTCGGCGGAGCCCGTTTCGCGCATGCCGCGATCGGGCCGCGCTTCGCCGGCGCAGGCTGGCACGGCAGGCCTTTCATCGGCCGTCACGCGTTCTTCCATCACCGCCATTTCCGTCGTTTCGCGGTCTTCGGCGCACCGTTTGTCTACGCCGGCTACAATGACGGCTGCTGGCGCAGGAGCTGGACGCCCTATGGATGGCAATGGGTCAATGTGTGCGGAGACACTTGGTACTAGCATCCCGTACCGCACCATTGTCGCGATCGCCACCGGGCGGTTCCGCTCAGCCCCGGAACGGGATAGTCTGGTGGCGATCGTCGCGCGGAGTTTGTCATGACCGGAGGTCACCGTCGCATCCTGGTCGTCGAGGACGATCCGGAGACCGCAGGACAGCTCGTCGAGGAATTGACCATTTCGGGCTACGACGTCGATCTCGCCGCGACCGGCCGAGAGGCGCTGAGCCACGGCGCTGCGCGCGATTATGCCGTGATCACCATCGACCGCATGCTGCCCGACATCGACGGCATCGCCGTGATGCGGCAATTGCGCGACGACGGCGTCGCCGCCCCCTTCCTGATCATCTCCGCGCTCGGCGAGGTTGACGACCGCGTCCGGGGCCTGCGCGCCGGCGGCGACGATTACCTTGTCAAGCCGTTCTCCTTCGTCGAGCTTCTTGCGCGGCTGGAAGCGCTTGGCCGCCGCAGCGAAACCATCGCCAAGGAGACGATCCTGCGGATCGGCGATCTCGCTATCGATCTGATCGCGCGCAGCGCCAGCCGGCGCGGCCGCAAGATTCCGCTGCTGCCGCGCGAGTTTCAGCTGCTCGAATATCTCGTCCGCAACGAGGGCCGCGTCGTCTCTCGCGCGATGCTGCTCCAGCATGTCTGGGACCTTCACTTCGATCCTTCCACAAACATCATCGACGTCTATGTCGGACGCGTCCGCCGCAAGGTCGACGATGCCCAGGCCTATCCGCTGATCCACACCATCCGCGGCATCGGATATTGTCTCCGTGCTCCTGGTTAAGACGCTCCGGTCCTCGACGTTCAGGCTGGCGCTGATCGCGATCGCGGCGTTCGGATTGATCGTCGCAGCGATCATGGCTTATGTCTATTTCGGCACACTCGCCTATGTGCAGAGCCAGGTCGGCGACGCCGGCGACCACGCCGGCTTCAGCCACATGATCGGGCTCGCGATGGCCGCGGTCGCCGTGCTGCTCCTGGTGCTGGCAGGCCTTGCCGCCGTGCTGGTGACGCGGCGCACGGTCGGACGGATCGAACAGATCAATGCCACCAGCCGCGCCATCATGCTTTCGGGCCTGGACCAGCGTATTCCCCTGCGCGGCAGCCACGACGAATGGGACCGCGTTGCCGAAAATCTCAACCAGATGCTCGACCGCATCGAGACGCTGATGGGCGAGGTCAAGCAGGCCAGCGACAACGTCGCCCACGATCTGCGCACGCCGCTGACGCGGATGCGCGGCAGGCTGGAAAAGGCCTACCACAACCAGCGCAACGGCGAGGCGGATGCGGCGCTGATCGGCGACACCATCGCCGATCTCGACGCCGTGCTCGGCATGTTCGCCTCCATCACCCGCATCTCGGAGATCGAGAGCCGCGCCCGCAAAAGCGCCTTCCGCGCGCTCAACCTCGCCGAGATCGCCAGCGAGGTTGTCGAACTCTACGATGCTGCCGCCGAGCAGGTCACGACCCGGCTCAGCCTCTGTGGCGAGCGCGAGGTGCCCGTCACCGGCGACCGCGACCTGCTGTTCGATGCCATCGCCAATCTCGTCGACAACGCGATCAAGCACGGCCGCGCGGGCGGGCGGGTGAACGTGACCTGTCGCAGCACCAATGAGGGGGCGGCGATCGTGGTCTCCGACGACGGCCCCGGCATTCCGGCGGATCAGCGCGACCACGTGTTCAAGCGCTTCTACCGGCTCGAACAGAGCCGTTACACCCCGGGCAACGGCCTGGGCTTGAGCCTCGTCGCGGCCGTTGCGCGCCTCCATGGCGCTGCGATCGCACTGCATGACAATGCGCCGGGCCTGACGGTCCAGCTCAGCTTCCCGTCGCACCTGCCCTAGAGGTCGATCACGCCGCGGCGTGCCGCATGCGCCACCGCGTCGGTGCGGCCGGTGGCATCTAACTTGTCGAGCAGCGAGCCGACATGGAATTTCACGGTATGCACGGAGATGGCGAGCTGGCGCGCGATCATCTTGTTGGAGGCACCCTCGGCCATCAGCGCCAGCACGTCGAGCTCGCGCTGGGTCAGCGCAATGTCGTCGGGCATGCTGCGCGGGTCGCGGGCAACGACCGTCGCCACCGCCTGTTCGCCCGGCGCGGCGAGGCGAAGTCCCGCGACGCTGCCGAGCAGGATGGCCAGGCGGTCGGCGAGGGCGGGATCGTCGATCTCCAGGGCGAGCACGATCTCCGGGGCGTTGTCCTCGCTCACGCCTCCGGCCTCTCGCCGGTCGTGACCTTGAAGTCGATCGGCTCGCCGCCGCGTCGCACCGCGACGTCGACCACCGTGCCGACGCTCGCAGGTCCCAGTGTCCGCGACAGCGCGCGCACGCCGGACAATTTTTGGTCGTTGACCGCTACGATGACGTCGCCCTGGCGGATGCCGGCGGCGGCCGAAGGGCCGGTCTTGTCGACGTTCATCACCATGGCGCCGACGCCGTCGTCGAGCCGCACCGGCTGGAGTCCGAGGCCGAGATATCCGCGGGCGACGCGGCCGCGTGTTTCGAGCTGCGCCGTGACCCGCTCGATCGTCGCAGTCGGGATCACCAGCACCCGCCGCGGACCGAGCACGGCCATGCCGAAGGCTTCGCCTGAGGCATCCAGCGCGAGGCCGCCCTGCTGGCTCGAGCGCAGGCGAACGTCGAGCTCGATCCGTGCATCGATGTCGCCGCCACGCAGGCTGCGCCAGCTCTTGCCGGACAGTGATACCATTCCCAGCGCCGCACTCGGCGTATCGCGGTTGGTGGCGACCACGACCGACAGCGCGCCGAGGGCAGGGACCGTCGTGGTCAACTTGATCGGAGCGATGCCGGCATCGGCGCGCAACAAGGCGATGTCGGTCGTATGGTCGCGGCCGGCGATGGTGGCGGGAAACCGGCTGCCGTCCGAGAGGCCGATCTCGACCTCTCCCTCCTCGGCCAGCGCCTCGTCGGCAGTGACGATGAGGCCGGACTTCCAGACGAAGCCGGTTGCGCGAGAGCGGTGCGAATGCACCGAGACGATAGACGGCGCCGTGCGTGCCACAACGTCCGCAAGCGCGGACGATAGCGAGGACAGAGGGCTGAAATCGGTCATGGAAGGCTCCTGTAAGCTACCCTCAATCTGGGACGTCGCGGGTGGTTCGGGAACTGGCCGGATGGCCAGGACATTGCTCCGTAGCACCACGGCCGACGAATATGTGATTGGGAGCTACTCACGGGAACGTGTAGCAATCGCCAAAGTCGGCCGCATGGCCTCAACGATTTTCAGCGAGCCTGATACATGTCCGCCGACCTCACCCGCCGCACTCTGCTTCATCTCGCCGGCGCCGCCTCGCTCGCGGCGGCCGCCGCGGCCGCGGCGCGCGCCGAGGGAAATCCCCAAGGCGGCGGGCCGACTTATGCCAGCCGCACGCCGATGCGGGTCGGCATGGTGACGCTCCGGGTCAAGAATCTCGACGCGGTTGCCGACTACTACCGCGACGTGATCGGGCTCACCGTGATGGAGCGCTCAGGCACCGCCGCGAAGCTCGGCACCGCCGGGATCACGCTGCTCGTGCTCGAGGCGCGTCCCGAAGCCGTGATCGAGCCGCGCAATGCAGCCGGTCTCTACCACACCGCCTTCCTGATGCCGACGCGCAAGGACCTCGCCCGCTGGCTGGTGCATGCGGCCTCGCATCGCGTGCAGCTGTCGGGCTTTGCCGATCACCTCGTCAGCGAATCCGTCTATCTCGACGATCCCGAAGGTAACGGCATCGAGGTCTATGCCGACCGCGATCCCTCGCAATGGCAGTGGAGCGAGGGCAGCGTGAAGATGGCGGCCGACGAGCTCAACATCCCCGACCTCTTGTCGCTGACGAATGCGCGCGTTGCCGACTATGCCAAGGCGCCGGACGGCCTGCGCATCGGCCACATGCATTTGCGCGTCGGCGATCTTGCCCAGGCCGAACGGTTCTATCACGACACGGTCGGCCTCGACCCGACCCGCCGCCGCAATGGCGCCGCGTTCCTGTCGTCGGGCCGCTATCACCACCACCTCGGCATGAACGTCTGGCAGAGCCAGGGCGCCGGCCAACGCGACGATGCCGCCACGGGGCTCGCCTGGTTCTCGCTGGTGACGGAGAAGCAGGACCTGCTCGCCGCGCTGGAAGAGCGCCTGCGCAAGGGCGGTGCGAAAGTCACGGCGCTTGCGAATGGCGTCGAGGCCGTCGATCCCTGGGGCACGCGGGTGCGTCTGCTCAAGGTTTGAGCCGGTCGGCCGCAAATGGTTCAGAGTTCGCGATAGTGGCGCTCGCCGGTTTCGGGGCGCATGAACACGGCGACCCGCTTGTTGGTCTCGGGATCGATGAAGCGTTCGCCGGTATCGACCCAGCCGGGCCCGATCGGCAGTTTCGAGGCCGGTTTGTAGCGGGTATCGTAGATGAGGCTCGCGATCAGGCCGATCCCGATGAATATCAATGGGACGCCGAACGGAAAGAAATGGCCGACAAGGAGAAGCACGATCGCGATCAGAAGCGCGGCGATACCGATCGGCAGCGACATGCTCGCGTTCCTAGCGTGCCGCGGGCTCGATGACGACGGCCGTACCGTAGGCGACGATCTCGCTCATGGTCTGGCCGATCTCGGCGGAATCGAACCGCATCATCACGATCGCGTTGGCGCCCATCGCGGTGGCATTTTCGACCAGGCGATCGACGGCGTGGCGGCGGGCGTCCTCCAATAGTCGCGTATATTCCGGAATCTCGCCGCCGACGATCGATCGCAGGCCGGCGACGATGTTGCCGCCAAGCCCGCGGCTGCGGACGACGATGCCAAAACACTGGCCCAAAGTCCGGACCACGTGGTGGTTCGCGACGTTCTCGGTGGTGACGATCAACATGTGGCTTTCCTGCCTGATTGCACGCCACCATTAGTCCGCGTCCACCCCGGCACGGTTCATTCCCGTTCGACGGTTTCATGATTGAAGCGCGGTCGAAACGCTATTCGAAGGCAGTTTGCTTGCTGGCAAACATGCACCGTGATAGCACGCCCTGGATCGGCAACTGCACAAGGCTCGGTCTCCCGGAAACACTCCCCGACATGTCCGAATTCCACGGTGTCTTTCCGTATCTCGTCTCGCCCGTCGATGCCGACGGCGCGGTGCGGACGAATGTGCTCGGCAAGCTCTGCGACGATCTGATCGGCGCCGGCGTGCACGGATTGACGCCACTGGGCTCGACCGGCGAGTTCGCCTATCTCAATGCCGCGCAACGCACAGCCGTGGTGCAGACCACGATCGAGGCCACGAAAGGCCGGGTGCCCGTCGTGGCCGGTGTCGTGTCCACCTCGACGGCGGACGCGGTGGCGCAGGCGAAGGCATACGAGAAGCTCGGCGCCGACGGCATTCTGGCGATCCTGGAGGCCTACTTCCCGCTCGCCGACGCCCAGATCGAATCCTATTTCCGCAGCATCGCGGAAGCCGTGGACATCCCCGTCGTCATCTACACCAATCCGCAATTCCAGCGCTCCGATCTTACGCTCGACGTCATCGCCCGCCTCGCCGAGCACCCGCGCATCGGCTACATCAAGGATGCCTCGACCAATACCGGCCGGCTGCTCTCGATCATGAATCGCTGCGGCGATTCCTTGCGCGTGTTCTCAGCGTCAGCTCATATCCCCGCCGCGGTGATGCTGATCGGCGGCCTCGGCTGGATGGCGGGGCCGGCCTGCATCATCCCGCGCCAGAGCGTCGCGCTGTACGATCTCTGCAAGGCCGCCCGCTGGGACGAGGCCATGGCGCTCCAGCGCAGGCTGTGGCGGATCAACGAGGCCTTCGCCCGCTTCAATCTCGCCGCTTGCATCAAGGCGGGGCTTTCGATCCAGGGCTACCACGTCGGCGATCCCGTCCCGCCGCAGGCCGCGCTCAACGCCGAGCAGCGCAAGGTCGTCGAAGCGGCGCTGCTAGACCTGGCATAGCGATCTGCCAAGCGGCAATATGCCCACGGAACGCGATTTCCAAAGGGCAAACCGCTCCAATTTGCCGGCGCACAGAAACTTCCGTTCGACTGCTGCGTTGCTGCGTGAGCCGACGTCAGGCCCGGCACCTGATGCATTTATGCTCGAGCAAAACGCTGCCAGCACGCGAGACGGTGATTGCCCATGGATCGTCGCTACGGAATTGCTGCGGCAGTCTTGGCTGCCCTGTTGCTTGTGGCAACAGCCACGAAAATGCATTTCGCGCCATGGACCGGTCCGGTTGCGCGAGCCGTTGAACAGCGTGGCCCGCTGTCTGAAGCCGAACGGGCGACGATCGACATCTTTGAACGCGTATCCCCGTCGGTCGTCCAGGTTGCGGCGAAATCAGCAGCCAATCCCCTCATGGGAGAGGAAGCGCAGGGCGCCGCCTCCGGCACCGGATTCGTCTGGGACCGCGACGGTCACCTCGTCACCAACAATCATGTGGTGGCAAGCGGCGGCGAAATCGCGGTGCGCTTCGCGTCAGGCGAGGTGGCACAAGTCGATCTTGTCGGTACGGCTCCGAACTACGACCTTGCGGTCCTGCGGATCAGGAGCGTGCGCGAGCTTCCTCCGCCCGTGCCGCTTGGCAGTTCGAGCGACTTGAAAGTCGGGCAATCGGCGTTTGCAATTGGCAATCCCTTCGGATTGGACCAATCGATGACGAGTGGCATTATCAGCGCGCTCAAGCGCAGGCTGCCGACCCATGGAGGCCGGGAGATTGCCAACGTCATCCAGACCGACGCGGCCATCAATCCCGGCAATTCAGGCGGGCCGTTGTTGGACTCCGCCGGCCGGCTGATCGGCGTCACGACGGCGATCATATCACCGTCCGGTTCGAATGCCGGGATCAGTTTCGCGATTCCAGCGGATATCGTCAGCCGCGTGGTCCCCGAGCTCATTCGAAACGGCCGGGTGCCCACGCCGGGAATCGGCATTGTCGCGGCCAGCGAGGACGTTGCGACACGGCTCGGCGTCGAAGGAGTGATTGTGGTCCGGACGGCCGTCGGAAGTCCTGCCGAGCGGGCGGGGATTCGTGGTGTCAACATGTCGACGGGCGCGGTCGGAGACATTATCACGGCGGTCGAAGGCAAGCCGGTGCGGCGCCTCTCTGATGTTACCGATGCGCTGGAGCAGGCCGGCGCCGGTCGTACCGTTCGGCTCACCGTCAAGCGGGGCACGGAGACCCGTGATGTAAATGTAGGCATCATCGACGTCGACAGGTCCTAGCCTGCCGATCTGCGCCATCAAAGGGGCGTGGCACGCATTGCAGATGTGTCGGAGCTCGGTTGTCTCGTCCGTGAAATCGGCTAAAACCGCCGCGATCGTTTTCCGGATTTCGAGGACTCAGCGGAATGAACATTCTTCCCGGCAATTTGCGTTTCGGAGCGGGGCAACCCGTCAGGCGTTTGGAAGACCAGCGGCTGCTCACCGGGAAGGGGCAGTTCATCGACGACAAGCCGGAGGACGGCGCGCTGTGGTTGCATGTGCTGCGCTCGCCGCATGCGCACGCGAAAATCGTCTCGATCGACACCAGCGCGGCGGCCGCGATGCCCGGCGTCACCGCGATCTACACCGGTGCCGATCTGATCAGGGACGACATCGGCACCATCCCGACGCTGAGCATCTTCAAGCGCCCCGACGGCAAGCCGATGACGGTGCCGCCGCGCCGGCTGCTCGCGCACGAAATCGTGCGCTACGCCGGCGAGGCCGTGGCGGCGGTGGTGGCCTCCTCGCGTGCCGATGCGCAGAGCGCCGCCGAAGCGATCGTGGTCGAATATGACGTGCAGCCCGCTGTGGTCGATCCGGTCGAGTCCGTGAAGCCGGGCGCGCCCGTGGTGTGGCCCGAGGCGCCCGACAACATCGTCGGTGCGATGAGCTATGGCGATGCCGCCAAGGTGGACGAGGCCTTCGTCAAGGCCGCACACACGGTCGAGCTCGATATCGTCAGCCAGCGCCTGGTGCCCTCCGCGATGGAGCCGCGCTCGACCATTGCCGAGATCGACAAGAAATCGGGCAGGCTCCTGCTGCATGTGCAATCGCAGACCCCGGCCTCGACCCGCGACGTGCTGGCGGAGGCCGTGCTGAAGCGTCCCAAGGACAGCGTGCGCGTGCTGGTCGGCGATATCGGCGGCGGGTTCGGCCAGAAGACCAACCTCTATCCCGAAGACGGCATCGTCGCCTATGCCGCGACCAAGCTGAACAGGAAGATCCGCTGGCGTGGCGACCGCACCGACGAGTTCGTCGGCGGCACGCACGGCCGCGATCTCACCTCGACGGCGTCCTTCGCGCTCGACGAAAAGGGCAAGGTGCTCGCTTATCGCGTCAAGTCGATCGGCTGCACGGGCGCCTATTCCTCGGGTGCGGCCAACATCATCCCGCTCGTGCTCGGGCCGTTCGTGCAGACCGGCGTCTATGACCTGCCGCTGGTGCATTTCGAGGTGAAGTCGGTGATGACGCACACCGCACCGGTGGGTGCCTATCGCGGCGCAGGCCGTCCGGAGGCGGTGTTCATTGTCGAGCGCCTGTTCGACGCTGCCGCGCGAAAAATCGGCATGGATCCGCGCGCAATCCGGAAAGTGAACTACATTAAGCCGGCGCAGCTGCCCTACACCAACGCTGCCGGGCAGGTCTACGATTCCGGCGCCTTTGCGCACATGCTCGATCGCGCGGTAAAACTCGCGGACTGGGACGGCTTTGCCGCCCGCAAGAAGGCCGCAAAGAAGAAGGGCCTGCTCTACGGGCGCGGGCTCACCTCCTATATCGAATGGACCGGCGGCCGCGCGCATACCGAAAAGGTCAGCCTGCATGCGACCTCGCAGGGCCGCGTCATCCTGCATTCTGGCACGATGGCGATGGGGCAGGGGCTTCAGACCACCTACACCCAGATGATCTCCGATACGCTCGGCATCGCCATGGACAAGATCGATGTCGTGCAGGGCGACACCGATCTGGCGATGGGTTTTGGCAGCGTCGGCTCGCGCTCGCTGTTCGTCGGCGGCACAGCCGTCGCGGTCTCCTCCAATGATTTGATCCAGAAGGCGCGCGAAAAGGCGGCGAACGTGCTCGAGACGTCGGTGGAGGATATTGAGTACCAGGGCGGCATGCTCACCGTGGTCGGTACCGACCGCAGCATCAGCCTGTTCGAGCTCGCCGAGAAGGAAGGCGGGGCCAAGCTCAGCGTCGATTCCGAAGGCGAGGTCGATGGTCCGAGCTGGCCGAACGGCGCCCATATCTGCGAGGTCGAGATCGACCCCGAGACCGGCGTGTCCAGGGTCGTGCGTTACACCACGGTCGACGACGTCGGCGTGGCCGTGAACCCGATGCTGGTCACGGGCCAGATCCACGGCGGCGTCGCGCAGGGCATTGGACAAGCGCTGTACGAAGGCGTGTCCTACGATGCCGAAGGCCAGCTCCTTACCGCGAGCTACCAGGACTATTGCATCCCGCGTGCCGACGACGTTCCGCCGATCGTGGTGACGCTGGACGATTCCGCGCCCTGCCGCACCAATCCGCTCGGCGCCAAGGGCTGCGGCGAATCCGGCGCCATCGGTGGTCCGCCCTGCGTCACCAACGGCGTGATGGACGCGCTCGCCGAGCTCGGCATCGCCCAGCTCAACACGCCGCTGACGCCGCAGAAGATCTGGAAGGCGATCAGGGACGCGAAGGCGGGCGGCTAACTCCACGCCGAATTGTTGTCTTGGCTGCCGCTGCGCACCCAACCGTCGTCCCGGACAAGCGCGCCCAAGCGCGCGCAGCTCCGGGACCCATACCCCCAGGGAGTGGTTGTCGCGCGAAGCTGGCAACTCCGAGTCCCCGTAAACCACATCCGCCTGTGACTATGGGTCCCGGATCGGCGCTCCGCTCCGGACAACGCTGCGCCTTGCCAGGAGCTGCGCTTGTCCGGGACGACAGCGGAGTGTGTGGCGCCAGCGTGGGCAACTACTCGACGCCACAAGCCTCAAATCCCCAGCACCATCTTTGCAATGATATCGCGCTGGATCTCGGATGTGCCGCCGAAGATCGTATAGGCGCGGCCGTTGAGATATTCCGGCACCACCGTCAGCATCTCCTCCGGCATCCGCGGCTCGTGGTTGAGCTTGTAGAGCGGGCGCATCGGCTCGACCGCAAGGGCGTCGTGGCCGATCACGTCGGCGCCCAGCCGCGTTACCGCCTGGCGGATTTCACTGTTGCGCAGCTTCAGGATTGACGACACCGCGCCGGGATTCTGCCCGGTCTGGAGCGCCGACAGCACGCGCAGCTCCGTCATTTCAAGTGCGTCGATGTCGACCTCGACCTCTGAGATCCGCGTTGCAATGTCGGGGGTGTCGATCGCACGTCCCGTGAGATCGGACTCCGCCAGCTCCGAGATCGCCTTCAATCCCTCGCGCAGTTTCGCCGACGCGATGCCGGAGCCACGCTCGAACTCGAGCAGATATTTGCCGTAGGTCCAGCCCTTGCCCTCCTCGCCGACGCGGTTGGCCACCGGCACCCGCACGTCGTCGAAGAACACCTGGTTGACCTCGTGGTCGCCGCCGATGGTGAGAATGGGGCGCGTCGTGATGCCCGGCGTCTTCATGTCGATCAGGACGAAGCTGATGCCGTCCTGCTGCCGCGGCCCATCGCTGGTGCGCACCAGCGCGAACATGCGGTTGGCATGATGCGCATGCGTGGTCCAGATTTTGGTGCCGGTAACGATGTAATCGTCGCCGTCGCGCACCGCGCGCGTCTTCAGCGAGGAGAGGTCCGAGCCGGAGCCCGGTTCGGAATAGCCCTGGCACCAATAGTCCTCACCGGAGAGAATCCGCGGCAGATAGAAGTTCTTCTGTTCAGGGCTGCCGAAGCCGATGATGACGGGCCCGACCATCTTCACGCCCATCACGTTGACGTTGGGTACGCCGGCGCGCGCGCTTTCGGTCTCGAAAATCCAGCGCTGCGCCGGCGTCCAGTCCGGGCCGCCGTATTCGACCGGCCAACCCGGCGCGCCCCAGCCCTGGGCGTTCAGCGCGCGCTGCCAGGCCATGCCGATGTCGGGGTCGGAGAACACCGATGGCGTCAACGCCGTGGCGCGCTTCATCTCGTCGGTGAGGTTTTTGGCGATGAAATCGCGCACCTCGTCCTGGAACGCACGCTCCTCGGCGTTGAACGACAGATCCACGATGCGCTCCCTCAGGCTGAAATGGCGGTGCGGCCGAGTTCGGCATGGCGGCGATAGTGATGCTCGCTGCCGCCGAACAGCGTGTCGAAGGCGACGAGGCGCTTGAAGTAGGCGCCCACCTCGAGCTCTTCGGTGACGCCCATGCCGCCGTGAAGCTGGATCGACTGCTCGCCGATGAAGCGCGCGCATTTGCCGATCTTCGCCTTCGCGCCGGAGGCCGCTCGCGCACGCTCGGTCGGTTCGGCCTCGACCTTCAGCGCGGCACGCAGCGCGATCGAGCGCGCCTCGTCGACCTGCATCGCCATGTCGGCGAGGCGATGGCGGATCACCTGGTTGGCCGACAGCGGCCGGCCGAACTGTTTCCGGATCTTGGTGTACTCCAGCGTCGTATCGAGCAAGGTCTGCATGATGCCAACGGCTTCGGCGCCGAGCGCCGCCATCGCACGGTCGATCGCCGCTTCGATCGCGGGCAGCGCGTCGGCACCGTCGCCGAGCAGAACGTCTTGCGGAAGATGGACGTCCGACAGCTCGATATTGCAGGCGCGCCCGCCGCCGAGGCGCGGATAGTCGGAGATCGCGAGATTCGGAGTTCGCGCCGGCACCAGGAACAGGCCGATCCGCCCCGATGGCCCCTGATGGTCATGGATATGTGCGGAGACGATGATCTCGTCGGCGGCATGGCCGTCGAGCACCGCGATCTTGTGGCCGGCGAGGCGCCAGCCCTGCGCGGTCTTGTACGCGGCAGTCGCGACCTTGGACAGATCGAACCGTGCTGCGCGCTCGGAATGGGCAAAGGCAAGCTTTAACGATCCGTCCGCGATCCTGGGCAATCGCGCCTGCTTCTGCGCAGTGCTGCCGCATGCGTCGATCAGCGCGGCGGCGAGCACGACCGTTGCGACATAGGGCTCCGACACAAGGCCGCGGCCGAACGCCTCCATCAAAATGCCGGTCTCGACGGCGCCGCCGCCGAGCCCGCCGAATTCCTCCGCTATCGGCAGCGCCAGCCAGCCGAGCTCGGCGAACTGCTTCCAGACCGCCGGACTGTAGCCGAGCGGATCGTTCGCCATCTTGCGGCGATGATTGGCATCGTAGCTCTCGGCCACGAAGCGTTCCGCGCTCTCGCGCAGCAGCCGTTGCTCGTCACTGAGATTGAGATCCATTGCCTTTACTCCGCAGCTGCCGGCGGCTTGCGCACGGAGGGGTGCAGGCCGGATGGATCGACGATCATGCCAAATTCCTGCAGATTGTGTGCGTGGCAAAGCTGATGCAGCGCAAAGGCCTGGTCGATCGCGGCCGGCTGGCCCATCACGTCGACCGAGCGGTTGACCGCCTCCTTGGTCAGCTTCAACGCAAACGACGGCTTTGCCGCGATCCGGCGCGCCAATGCCAGCACGCTCTCCGACAGCTCTGCGCGCGGCACGACCTGGTTGACCATGCCGAGCTGGTGAGCTTCCTGCGCGCTCCAGCTATCGGCTGTGAACAGGAATTCCTTGGCCTTGCGCGGCCCGAGCTCCCAGGGATGCACGAACCATTCGACGCCGCAGACGCCCATGGTGACGACGGGATCGCAGAACTGCGCATCGTCGCTGGCGACGATGAGGTCGCAGGCCCAGGCCAGCATCAGCCCGCCGGCGATGCACTTGCCGTGCACCTCCGCGATCGTGGGCTTGGCCAGGTTGCGCCAGCGCCGCGTGATCTGGAGATAGATTTCCTGTTCGCGCGCGAAGCGCCCATGAGCGTTCGCTTCCGCAAAACCGCCCCAATTTCCGATCGGCGGAAAATCGACGCCCGCAGCATTCTTGTCGCCCGGCCGCAGGTCATGGCCGGACGAGAAATGCGGTCCGTTGCCGGCGAGGATGATCACCTTGACCGCATCGTCCTGCACAGCCGCATCGAACGCGGCGTTGAGATCGTAGGTCATTTGCAGGTTCTGCGCATTGCGCGCATCGGGCCGATTCATCACGATCCGGGTAATCGCCGGCTCCGGCCTCTCCACCAGGATGGTCTCGAACGAGCTCATGGCGTTCCCCTGACGTTTCCATCTCGGTATTATTGTTTCCTTGAGTTGACTATGTCGGCCAGGGATAGGCAAGGGGCTTGCGTCAATCGGCTGCTTTTCGCGGCTCCGGTACAAGATGTCTGGCACGGTGCGCGCTCAATCTGGTAGTTTGCGCCAGATTCCACCGGGAGAAATTTAATGCGCAAATTCCTGACTGTGCTGGCGGCACTCGCCTCGCTCAGCCTGACCAATTGCAGCTACAACGCGATCCAGAGCGAGGACGAGCAGATCAAGGCCAACTGGTCCGAGGTGGTGAATCAGTACCAGCGCCGCGCCGATGTCGTGCCCAATCTCGTCAACTCGGTGAAGGGCTTTGCGCAGCAGGAGAAGGACGTGCTGCTCGGCGTCACCAATGCGCGCGCCAAGGTCGGCAGCATCCAGGCGACGCCCGAGGTGCTCAACGATCCCGCCGCATTCCAGAGATTCCAGGCCGCGCAAGGAGAGCTCTCCAGCGCACTGTCGCGCCTGCTCGTCGTCACCGAAAACTACCCGCAGCTCAAGTCGGACGCGTTGTTCAAGGACCTGATGTCTCAGCTCGAAGGCACCGAGAACCGGATCACGGTCGCGCGCAACCGCTACATCAAGGCGGTGCAGGACTATAACGTCACCATCCGCTCCTTCCCGAGCAACGTCACCGCGATGATGTTCGGCTACCAGGAGAAGCCGAACTTCTCGGTCGAGAATGAGAAGGCGATCTCGACCGCGCCGAAGGTCGACTTCAATCCGGCGCCAGCGCCGTCGAAGTAGCGCGTTCGATTTTGCGAATGCGCTTGGTCCCACCCACCCCTGTCATTCCCCGCGAAAGCGGGGAATCCAGTACGCCGCGGCTTCTCCGTATCCCGTCGGCTCCTCTGGAATACTGGATCGCCCGGTCAAGCCGGGCGATGACCGCGAGGTTGTGGCGGGCTTGTTCGCTCTTCTCTTCGCGCATTGTCCTCGCCCTCGCGCTCGTCCTCCTCTTTGCCTTCCCCGCCGCCGCCGACGTCGCAGTGCCGCAGCTCACCGGGCGCATGGTCGACCAGACCGGCACGCTGTCGAGCGGCGATATCGCCGCGCTGTCGCAAAAGCTGCGTGACTTCGAGACGCGGAAGGGCAGCCAGATCGCGGTCCTGATCGTACCGACGACGCAACCGGAGACGATCGAGCAATTTTCGATCCGCGTTGCCGAAGCCTGGAAGATCGGGCGCAAGAAGGTCGATGACGGCGCGATCCTGGTGGTGGCCAAGAACGACCGGCATTTGCGCATCGAGGTCGGCTACGGCCTCGAAGGCGCGCTGACTGACGTGACTTCGCGGCGGATTATCGACGAGGTCATCACGCCAAAGTTCAGAACGGGCGACTTCGCCGGCGGCATCGCCGATGGTGCCGATCGGATGATCCGCGTCATCGACGGCGAACCGTTGCCGGTTCCCTCGCCCAGCGTGAACTTCGGCAATCTGGACGACCTCGGACCGCTCTTCATCGTGACGCTGTTCGCCTCGCTGGGGGTGGGCGGGTTCTTTCGCGCCGCACTGGGCCGGTTGCTTGGGTCATTGGTGACCGGAGGCATCATCGCAGCGCTGAGCTGGCTTATTCTCGGCTCTTTGGGACTCGCCGTCGCCCTCGGAGCTATCGGCTTTGTCATCGGATTCATCGCCGATCTGTTTTCGGCGATGGCGCCAGGCACGACGTCGTCGCGCCGCGGCTCTTGGTCGAGCGGCTCCTCGTCCGGCGGCTGGAGCAGCGGCTCGTCGTCGAGCGGCGGCTTCAGCGGCGGTGGCGGCAGTTTTGGCGGCGGCGGCGCCTCGGGGAGCTGGTAGGTCATGAGCATCAGGCGTATCGGCAGGCATCTGCTCCAGCACCACTGGCGGGCTAAGCGGGTGTTTCCGCAAAACGTTCTCGAGCGCATCGGGCAGGCGATCAGCCAGAGCGAGGCCACGCATTCCGGCCAGATCCGCTTCGTCGTCGAAGGCGCGCTTGATGGCCGCCCGCTGTTTCGCAACCAGCCGGCGCGCGAGCGCGCGCTCGACGTGTTCTCGCAATTACGGATCTGGGACACCGAGCACAACAACGGCGTCCTGATCTATCTCCTGCTCGCCGACCGCGACGTCGAGATTATCGCCGACCGCGGCATTGATGCAAAGGTCGGGGCAGAGGGATGGGAAAGTATTTGCCGCGCCATGGAGGCCGAGTTCAGGTCGGGCCAGTTCGAGCGCGGCGTGGTCAGAGGCATCGAGGCGGTGTCGCGCGAGCTGGCAAAGCACTTTCCGCCGCAGGGCCCGCATCGCAATGAGCTGCCGGATGCACCGGTGGTGATGTAGCTCCAACGTCGTCCTGGCGAAAGCCAGGACCCATTACCCCAGAGAAAAATTTTGGCGAAGACTCGTCGTCCGATACTAACATCACTCACGATCGAGAGACCTCGCGGTATGGGTCCCGGCTTTCGCCAGGACGACATTGTGGATGCATCGAGCTTCGCCGCGCGAACGGATATCGTTGGCGCAATCCCAGCTAATCGTCCAGCTTATTCAAATCCCGAACCGACTGCATGATCGGTTCGAAGTTCGAGCGCGCGTCGAGCGCGTCGAATAATTGGGCTGTGTCATCCAGCAGACCGTGCGATCTTGCAATCGCGATACGCACATCGTCTTGCGGTGTATCCGACAGGCGCCCGTGCCCGGACAGCAGGATTTTCGAGTCCAGCCCCTTCAGCCGTTCCAGCGACTGGATGTAGTCGGCGATGCTGCCCGAGCCGAACACGCCGCCCATCACGCCGCCGGGCATCAGGGTGTCGGCGGCGAACAAAAGGCCCTTGTCCTGATCGAACAGAGTGATGCAGGCCGAGGTGTGGCCCGGCGTGTGCATCACGTTGAGGCGGAAATTGCCGAGCTCGATCAGATTGCCTTCCTCAAGCCAGATGTCGACGTTGATCGGCACGTTCGGCTCGTTGAACATCTTTCGCAGCATCGAGAAGTCGTCGCGCAGCATGATCTTGTTTGCGGCGAGGCGATGGGCGGCGACGAAGGTGCGGCGCTCGTTGAAGTGCCAGGCGGCGCCGATATGGTCGAGATGCTCGTGGCTCAGCACAACCATATCGATCTTCTCCGCCGGGCAGCCGATGAAGTTCAGGCATTCGGCCATCGCCGGATAATTCGAGGACAGCCCGACATCGATCAGGATGGTCCGCGCCGAGCCGCGCACCAGATAGGCGTTGGCGGCGCGGTTGGAGAAACGGATCTGGTAGACGTCGTCCGTCGCCTGGATCAGCGAGCAGGTGTCGTTCTTCATCAGGACCGGAAAGGCTGTCGGCTTGCGATCGTTCATGACTCCGCCGCCCTGTAGGTGACCGCGTTGGAGGCGCGCAGGCGCTTCGAGAGTGCATCCATCACCATCAGCGCAAACGCCGGCTGCTGGCTGACGAGATAGACGAAGCGGGCGTGATTGATCCGCATCACCTTGGTGTTCGGCGCCGCCGCAATCGCAGTTGCCGAGCGTGCCGAACCATCGATCACCGCCATCTCGCCGAAGAACTCGCCCTTGCCCAGCCTGACGATGGTGGTCCTGGTCGTGCCGCTGACCTTGGCGATCTCGACCTCGCCGTCGAGCACGACGAACAGTTCGCGGCCGGTCGAGCCCTCCTCGAAGATGACGTCATCGACACCAAACGCGTTGATGCACTTCTCGATCGTCATGGCACCCCCAAAGACCGTTCTGGCTGACGGGACGGGCATGTTAGCCGCGGAACAAGGCTCGGCAAACAGGCCGTTTGCCGGGGCCGGCGACCTGCCGCAGAGCAGCATCAGCTGACAATTTGTTGCACGCCGCCACGCCGGTTCCACTTTCCGGGCCAAATTCGGCCCCGGATGATTTCCTAAAATTTTGGTAAGCGGGTCCCAAGGTAAGGATTTCGCAAGCAATGAAAGTTACCAAAAGGTCAATCTTGACTGGAGTATTTGAGCCGTGAGCGAACCAATGCCCGAGCAGGCCGCCCAGGACACCGCCGTCGAAGCCGCCGCGACCGCGCCGCAGGCCGTCGAGGCTGCCGCCAGCGTTGAGGCGCCCTCGATCGCCCCCGACCACGAGGCGCCGCCCAAACCGGACGCCCCCGAGGCAGCGGCCCCGCGGATAGACGTGCCGAAGTTCAGCGCCGCGCCGGAGGCGGAGGCCAAGGTCGAACCGCGGCCCGGCAAGCTGATTGTGATGGCGCCCTCTGAGCGCTCCTGGGACCGCGAGGATTTTGCTCCGCACGTAAAGGCAGATGAGCCGCGCGAGACCGGCGGCAAGCGCCGCCTGTCGGCGATGGCCGCCGTGGTGGCGATCGCGGCCAGCGTCGGCGCAATCAGCGGCGCGCTTGCGACCGCAGGCATGATGCACTTCGCAAGCACCCCGGCGTCGGCTCAGGTCGCCGACACCGGCGCCCTGGAAGCTTCGGTCGCCCGGATCGATGCCGATGTCGTCGCGCTCAAAGCGAACGTCGAGCACACCACGAAGACCGGCCTCAGCCAGTTCAATCGGGCCAACGATCGCCTCGACAAGCTCGAGAAGGCGCAGGCCGAGCCGATGACCAGGATCGCCAAGCTCTCGGAGACCGTCGACAAGCTCCGCGCCGCGCCGCCTGCGGCGCCCGCACAGACCGCAGCCGCAGCGCCCGCGAATGAAACCACCGGCTCGATCGCGCCGACTCAAATTGCCACTGCCGCCGCAGCCGCGCCGGCTCCTGTGCCTGCCACGCCCAAGGTCGAGGTCGGCCGTCTGCCCACGGTCGAAGGCTGGGTCTTGCGCAACGTCGCCAATGGCGGCGCGCTGATCGAGGGCCGGGGAGGTCTCTACGAGGTCTACGCCGGCGATCCCCTGCCGGGCGTCGGCCGCGTCGATGCGATCCGCCGCCAGGACGGCCGCTGGGTGGTCGTCACCAGCAAGGGCCTGATCGTCGCGCGCTGAGTCCCGGGATCCGAACTTTCGAAGAGGCGCTTCACCGCGATGTGAAGCGCCTTTTTGCTTGAATAGGCGGTCCCGTGCGGTGTTAGTTGAGGCATGAGCCGCGCGTTGCGAATTCTCATTGCTGTCGTCGTGTTGTTGGGCGGCGCCGTATCGTCAATGGCTGCAGAGAACGCGGCGCTCGCACGCGGCACCGCGATCACCGATCCCGATATTCTGCGCAAGCTCGAACAGCGCGACGTGCTCACGATCTCGCGGCTGCTGTGGCCGGAGCGGAACGCGGAGTTTCCACTCACGACCGACCTGCTGTTCGCCTGGCAGCCGCAGCTTGCGCCAATTCCGTCCGCGATCGATGCGGAGTTCGATCGCTACATCGCACGACACAAGGCGATATCGCCGACAGAGACCATCGGCGTCGGCGAGGGCTTCGATGTCCAGCTGTTCGATCGAGCCGTCCTGAAATCCCGTGATACGCGCTTCGTGCTGGCCGGCATCGTCAACCGCATGGATCGCGCCTACATCTCGGAACAATCCTGCGGCGAGATCCGGCTGATCTATCGCCTGACCCGCTTCGACACCAAGCTGGACGACAGCAAGGCGACGCGCCTGCCGATGACGCTCAATCTGGTGTTCAAGGCCAGGGATGTTCGTCAGACCGATCGCAGCGGCAAAACGGTTACCTGCGCCGAAATCGCGCGGCGCTGGCTCGACAACGACGACTGGCAGGGGCTGATCGGCAGCCACGTCCATCCTTCCGATGCCATGCTCGACCGCATCGAGACCAACATCCAGATCTCGATCGCACCGAAATCGGCGCTGCATGATTTCCGCTCCGATTATCTGTTGAAGGTGTTCAAGTACAACGCCGCCACCAAGCAGTTCGAGGAAGGGGCGCTGGAGAACCAGATCGACCGCGACCGCATTGTCGCCGCCGACGATCTCCGGCGCGACTTCAAGGCCTGGCTGCTTGCGCCCGAAAACCTGCGCGATTTCGATCGCGGCACGGTCCTGATCCCGGAGAAGTATCTCGCCAAAGCCGCCATCGTACCGACGCCGGCCGGCTTCGATGCGTCCGACTTGCAGCCGGAATTCGGCCTGATGCAGGGCGAGGGCAAGGAGAAGGAAGGCGATCCGGTCTTCACCGACAATGACGTTGTCGGCGCGCTGAAGCGCGCGGCTGCAGGCGGCATCGCTCTGCAGAACATCCGCTCGGTCGCGGGCTTTCAGCGCCGCCTCAATGACGTCACCTGCTCGGGCTGCCACCAGACCCGCGGCATCGGCGGCTTTCATTTCCCGGGCGTCGATTGGCTGGCGGACAAGCCGTCGAATTCCACCATCGTGCCGGCCTCGCCGCATTTCTTCGGTGACCTGCTCCGCCGCCGCGATGTTCTGGCCGCGTTTGCCGCGGCCAAACGTCCTGATTTCTCACGCGGATTTGCCAGCCGGCCGCAGACTCGCGGCAGCGGTGAGCTGGCCGGCACCGAATATCAGGACGGCTGGGGCGCGCATTGTTATTTGCCAGAGGCGGGATCGGGAGCGGTCGACAAGAGTTTTACGTCATGGAGCTGTGCTAAGGGTCTCACGTGTCAGGCTGCGTCGGCATCGAACCGCATCGGCATGTGCTTCATCAAGACGCGTTAAGCCAACCAAGCGATTTGGATGACCATAGCTGATACCAGCGACGCCAATAAATAGCGCAATCGGAAGATCGCGCGCAATGAAGAAGCCAAACAGGTCACCGGCAGCATCCGCGTCAGCACCTGGGCTGTCGCGGTGGTCGTTATCGTCGGCGGGATCCTGTTCACGCTCGGCTGCCTGGCGGTGCGGTAGCACACGCCCTCTTGCGGCTTTGTCGATTGCCATACCCGACACGGTCCCCGGTCGTCATTGCGAGCGCAGCGAAGCAATCCAGGAGTGCGTCTGCGGAAACAGGCTGGATTGCTTCGCTGCGCTCGCAATGACGGTGTGGATGGACAGCGCCACACTCTCCGTCGTCGTGCCGGCCTAGTACCCGGAATCATAGCTGAGTGATACGGCGGCCTTTGAACCGGCGTTGACGGACCTTTTTCTTGGTCCAGACGAAGGGTTGAGCTTTGTCATTAT